>SKNE01000113.1 GCA_007120675.1 Bacteroidales bacterium | reverse complement strand
TCCGGCTATGGAAGCATCACATCCAACATTGGTGAACTGGAAAACAAGGGGATAGAGTTAAGCCTCAGCACGGTGAACATCGAGAATAACCAGTTCTCCTGGTCAAGCTCCTTTAACATCAGCCGCAACCGCAACAAGGTGCTGTCCCTTTACAACGACCAGCCCCTGGACAATATCGGGCGCGGCAGCAACAGCGTGCGGGTGGGCGAACCCATGGGCATCTTCTATGGCTACCTGAGCCTGGGCGTCGACCCCTCCACCGGCGACATTGTCTTTGCCGACATCAACGGCGACGGACAGATCACCTCAGAAGACCGCACCAAGATCGGTGACCCCAATCCCGACTTCATCGGGGGACTCACCAACAGGCTCACCTACCAGAACTTCGAGCTGAGCCTCTTCCTGCAGTTCTCCTATGGCAACGACATCTTTAATGGAACCCGGATTTACATTGAGTCCATGAAAGGATCGGACAACCAGACAACCGCAGTATTGAACCGCTGGCGCCAGCCTGGCGATGAGACGGACATTCCACGGGCCACCGAGCTGGACCCCAACAATAACAACCGCATCTCATCTCGTTTCATTGAAGACGGGTCCTATCTCCGGGTGAAGAACCTGACGTTCAGCTACCGCCTGGAGCCCGCCCTGGCCAACAGGCTGGGGATGAGCAGTGCCCGAGTGTTCATCACGGGACAAAACCTGCTTACCTTCACCAACTACAGCGGCATGGACCCCGAAGTGAACTATGCGGGGCCGTCCGACCTGGTGATGGGAACGGACTTCTTCACCCACCCGCAGGTGCGCACCGTGTCGCTGGGGATCAACATCGAGATGTAGCCCCATCCTGGGAACAGAAAGGATCCTGAATATAAACAAGAGACAAATGATGACACATGGCAAAAGAGTCGGGCTACTTTTGGGGATGGAATCCCGGGATTGTCCCTCGAACCATGTGAGCACAAATCATAAAACCAGATGATCATGAAAAACAGCATCAAGATCAAGAACAAGATAAAGAACCCGGCCATCTCCTTATTCCTTGCCTCACTGCTGGCCTTTGCCGCCTGCGATGTGCTGGATGTGGAGCCCTATCACAGCATTCCTGCCGATGAGGCCATCACCACCCGGGCGGACGTGGTGAGCGCCATCAACGGGGTGTACTCCTCCCTGCAGTCGGCTGGCTACTACGGACGCAACTACCTGGTGGCAGGGGACCTGGCGGCGGACAACCTGACCTGGACCGGCACAACGGCCGGCTATAACCAAATCGACAATAACAGCATCCTGGCCGACAACGTGATCGTGGAAGGGATGTGGAGCGCGATCTATAGCATGATCAGCCGTGCCAACTATGTGATTGCCAGCATTCCGGATGTGGAAGAGCTGACACAGGAGGAGGCCGATGCCTTCCGCGCGGAACTGTACTTCCTGCGGGCCCTGGGACACTTTGACCTGGCGCGCATGTTTGGCCCGGTGCCCATCCGCACCGCCCCGGCCACCAGCTCGGAGGACGACCTGAACGTGCCAAGGCGCCCCTTAACAGAGGTGTATGAACAGGTTTTTGAGGACCTGGACTTTGCCGCAGAGCATATCCGCACCAACGTGGTGAGGGGACTGGCATCCCAGGCCTCGGTGCTGGCATTCAGGGCCAGGGTAAAACTGTACTATCATGCCCACTCGGGACTGGACAGCCACCTGCACGAAGCAGCCAGCCTGGCCACACAGGTCATCGACAACTACAACCTGTCGCTGACCCCCTCCTTCGCCACGCTGTTTGACGGAAACCCCAATAGCGAAAGCATCTTCGAGGTCAACTTCACCGAACAGGACAGGAACCGGCTGGCAGAGTATTTTTTCCCGACGGGACTGAGCGGACGCCGTGAGTTTGCCCCCACCACCAAGCTGTATAACTTCTTTGAGTCGGCCGACCAGCGGCGCGAAGCATCCATCGCCATGGATGGCAACAACCTTTACGGGATCAAGTACAGCGACATAGAAACGGGAGCGGATAATGTGTATGTCCTCCGCCTGGCAGAGATGCACCTGATCCGCGCAGAGGCCAACGTGCTGCTGCAAAGCTCGCTGGAGCAGGCGCGTGACGACATCAACGCCATCCGCACGCGGGCGGGACTGGCGGAGATCATCACCACCAGCCCCTTCCTGCTGCAACGCCAGGTCAAGGATATGCGGCAGCTGGAGTTTGCCTTCGAAGGGCACCGCTGGTTCGACCTGGTGCGCACCGGTGAGGCCATCAATGAACTGGAGAATGTACACGACACCTATCAGTATCTCTTCCCCATCCCCCTGGGCGAGCTGCTGACCAATTTCCACGAAGGGATGTACCAGAATGAAGGGTATTAGGCAGGGGCGCTGACGGGTCCGGCGAGGCGTTGCCCCCAGGACGTACCAACGGGTAAACGAGCCGCATGATAAACGCCGCCGGTTAAGCGTCAGCAGGTTGCAAATGGTCCCAAAGCCCGGCGCAGTAGCAGGGCACAAATGGTCCCAAAACGTGGCGCAGCAGCACGTCCAGGCGCACCAACGAGGAAAGGACCCGCAACTGGGACCACATCCAAAACAATGGCAGAGCACCAGATGGCGAACATCAACAGGCATAAACACACTGAAAAACCAAGGATATGAACTTACGCAAAAACAAAGACCAAATCAGCGCGCGGCTGAAAGCAGGCGGACTTTTAATCATTCCACTGCTTATGATGCTGTTCGTGCTGAACGCCTGCGAGGACGACGATTTTGACGTCCCCACACCCAGCACGCAGGCAGACTTCACCTTTGAGTTTGAAACCACCACCGACGATGAGACGGGCAACATCCACTACATCGTCACCTTCGAAAACAAAAGCCTGCATGCCGTTTCCTACCTGTGGGACTTCGGCAATGGCAACACCTCCACGGAAAAGCACCCGGTAGAGATTTATACCGCCGGCGGGGTTTATGATGTGACCCTCACGGTGGAGCCGGAGCAGGACCTGCACTACAACAACCTGGAGCGGTCTGAGCGCCTGGTGCTGGTACCCACCATCTTCAGGGAGCAGTTCGAAGACGAAGAGCTGGAGCACGACTTCCCCCCCGAGGGATGGACCCTGATCGATAAGGATGGCGACGGACACAATTGGTACTGGGGCAGCTCCATGGGAGAGACCTATATCATGTCCGACTCTTGGCTCTCATCCACCGGCGAAGCCCTGACCCCCGACAACTGGATCATCACCCCGCAGATCGACCTGAGCGAGGTGAACGGGGCCGACCTGGAGTTTGAGGTGACACCCCGTGCCTCCGGACCGGAGTATCGCACCGAGAAATACAGCGTGCTGGTGTCCACCACCGGCACCGAGGTGGATGACTTCGAAACCATCTTTGAGGAGCGCCTGCAGCCGGACATGGAGAACTGGGTGTGGATCCTGCGCAACGTGAACCTGAGCGGATATGCCGGGGAAAAGATCCACGTAGCCTTCCGCCACCACGACAGCGTCGACCTCTGGTCCATCGTGCTGCGCGACATACACATTTATGAAACGGTGGATTGATGGGGAGCCCATCAACCCCCAAGGGGGTGGATCCGGCTTTGTTGCTGAGCGAAAAACGAACAAAATAACAATGAAAAGAAAGCACATCTTGTTAGCGCTCTTACTGCCGCTGATGGCCTGCCAGGGGCCCTCCGAAAGGGCAGGGGAAGAGGCCACCGGCGCCCTGTTTATCATCGGTGGGGGAAGCCGGCCGGCGGAGATGATTGACCGGCTGATCACCGAAGCTGCACTATGGGAGGCCGGTTACGGGGTGATCCTGCCCATGTCCAGCGCAGTGCCCGACTCGGCCATTATCTGGGCCAGCGAACAGTTCCTGGAGCAGGGAATGGACCGCATCACCGGCTTTAACTTCCTGCCAGGCGAACCCATCCGGGAAGAGTGGGTGGATTCGCTGAGAGGGGCGCACATGATATACATCAGCGGGGGAGACCAAAGCCGCTTCATGGACATCGTATACGGCACCCCCATCATGGAGGCCATCCACGAAGCCTACCAGGGTGGCGCGGTCATCGCCGGCACCAGCGCCGGGGCCGCCGTGATGAGCGAAAAAATGATTACGGGCGACGAGCTGCGTTATCCGGAATACCGTCCTACCTTCCCGGTGATCGAATCGGAAAACCTGGACCTGGCCCGCGGACTGGGACTCCTCCGGACAGCCATCATCGACCAGCACTTCGTGTGGCGCAGCCGCCACAACAGGCTGATCACCGCCGTCCTGGAGCACCCGGACCTGCCTGGCATTGGCATCGATGAGAGCACGGCCATCCTGGTCAGGGGTAATGCGGCCGAGGTGGTGGGCGTATCGCAGGTGCTGGTGTTCAGGAATCCCGGGGGCTCACGCAGCAGCCACCAGGAGAAAATGGGCGGCACCGGACTGACACTGGATATTTTCCTGCCGGGCGATCGGTTTGACATCCTGCCATGAGGCCCCCGCGGCCCCGCAAGAGACATCCGGCGGCAGCTGGCAGTGGCTGGCACCCGGAGGCCGGACAAGCCCGTAACGCCCCGGCAGCTGGTAGTGGCTGGCACCCGGTGGTCGGAAAAGCCCGCAACGACGCGGACCGACGAACAAATGCAATTTAAACGACACGTTCCACATGCTGAAAAAAATTCCACATACCTACGTCATCGTATTCTCCATCATCGTGATCGCCGCCATCCTCACCTGGATCATCCCCCCGGGAAAATACATCGAGGAGACCCGGCTGATTGATGGCAAGGAACAGACAACGCTGGTGTTCTACTATGCCGATGAACTGCCCGAAGGGCACGTCCTGGACAGCGAGGCGCAGACCTGGCAGGTCCTCAGCGCCCTGTTTAAGGGCTTTGTACGGCAATCAAACATCATCATTTTCATCTTGATGATAGGCGGCGCATTCTGGATCATGAACCAGACCAAGGCGATCGATGTGGGCATCCTGTCCTTTTTGAAACGCACCAAAAAACTGGAAAAAAACCGCCTGATGAGGCGCGTGGGGGTGGACAACATCATCATCGTGCTGGTGATGCTGCTCTTTAGCGCCTTCGGGGCCATCTTCGGGATGAGCGAGGAGACCATCGCCTTCATCATCATCCTGATCCCGCTGGCCATCTCCATGGGCTACGACAGCATCACCGGGGTGTGCATGGTCTACGTGGGGGCCCACCTGGGGTTCGCCGGCGCCATCCTTAACCCCTTCACCATCGGCATCGCACAGGGACTGGCGGACCTGCCCCTTTTCTCGGGCATCGAATACCGCCTCTTCGCCTGGCTGGTGATCAACGTGGTGGGCATCGCCTTCGTGTTGCGCTACGTGGCCCGCATCCGCAAGGACCCCACCCGCTCCATCATGTACGAAGAAGACAGCTACTGGCGCGCCCGGGAGAACCGCGATGCGGACCAGATCACCTATTACACCCCGCGGATGGCCTGGGTTGTCTACGCCATGGTGCTGGCGGTGCTCACCATCTTTTCAGTGCTGCACCCCACCTCCACGCTGACCATCGGCGCCTCCTCATTCACCCTGGTGATCATCCCCGTCACCGCAGTGATCTTCGCCGTGGCGGGCGTCCTGACCCTCCGCAAATCGGTCCACTTCTTCGTGCTGCTGCTGCTGACCTACACCATCCTTTACCTGATCGTGGGGGTGATGGGATACGGCTGGTACGTGATGGAGATCGCCACCCTCTTCCTGGGGATGGGCATCGCAGCGGGAATGGCCGTGAACAGGCACGCCAACGACATTGCCAACTCTTTCCTGGATGGGGTGAAGGACATCATGTCGGCCGCCATCATCGTGGGACTGGCGGGTGGCATCATCGTGGTGCTGGAAGACGGCGGGGTGATCGACAGCATCCTTTACGGACTGTCACGCTCGTTGGGACAATTTGGAAACGTAGCCTCCGTCGGGGTGATGTACGTGATACAGACCATTGTCAACATCGTGATCCCCAGCGGATCAGCCAAAGCGGCCATCACCATGCCCATCATGGCGCCATTCAGCGACCTGATCGGCATATCCCGGCAAGCCACCGTGATGGCCTTCCAGTTTGGCGATGGCTTCACCAACATGATCACCCCAACCTCAGGTGTGCTCATCGCCGTGCTGGGCGTGGCCCGCATCCCCTATCACAAGTGGGTCAAGTGGGTCACCCCGCTCATCGTCATCCTGATCCTGCTGGGATTCCTGCTGCTGATCCCCAC
>SKNE01000266.1 GCA_007120675.1 Bacteroidales bacterium | reverse complement strand
ATGATCCGAAAGGCTGAAGCGATCCTTGGGGAAACCAAGGAGGAGCTGCTGCGGATGGTCAGTGACCAGCAAACAGGGGATTACCAGGGTCCGCGCGCCTTCCTGGCCTTCTTCGAGGAGGATGCAAAGTACCGGCTGAGGGCGGTGGGACTGCCGGAGAAAGAGCTGAAGCACTACCTGGCCAGGATATGTGATATCTTCGGACCCTATTCAGAAGACCAGCCGGGGCGAAGTAGGCCTTATTATGATAACGATCTGTATACCTGAATCCTATGTCGTACTTCAACTGGCTGTAGGTTGTAGTGGTTTAATCCCCACTCCAGACACCCTGGTGCGCGGTCACCTGGCCAAAGTCTGCCACTACTTGAACAAAGCCCCTTGTGGACACCAGGGAACACAATCACCTGGCTTGAGGATTCACCGGCCGAACCCAATCACCTGGGTGGTGAGCCGGTATCAGCGCAGGGCAAATGTCCGTGTGATGTGAAAGCCGAAGTAAATGTCCCCATCCAGCCAGTTGCCACGGGTGTCGGTCAGAAAGCCGGGCTCAAACATGGGTTGGGAGTTGGTGAAGTGCAGCTGGAATACGTGTCCGCCGGTATCCAGGTCGATGCCGATGGAAAAGGAGTCGTACGAATCGTAGGATGCCGCCTCCTGGAAACGATAGAAATACTCCAGTGAGATGCCCATCCAGTCGCTCACGCGCCACCTGCCACCCATTCCCAGTACGAAATAGTCGTTGGGATCCTCCGTGACGGTTACCAGGTTTTTGTGGACCCAGGCCGGACTCAGCTGCAGGCTGATGGCCCGTGAGAAACGACGTGCTATCAGGAGCTGCTGCACGTAGCTCATCCGGTGCTTGAAGGAAAAATCGCTGCCCTCGGGCCATCGCAGGCTGTTCAGGTAGGCCCCTGAAAAGAGTGAGACGCTCAGTGGGATGTCGCGCAAGCCTGTCTGCTGACGCAGCAGCTTGTACTTGACAAAACCGTCAAATGTTTTCTGGTAGCTGCTTCGGCCGACCGAAACGGATAGCTTGTCGCTGATGCCATAGTCCATGCCGAGCCTGATGGTGGCCTGGTCAAGGCCCCACAATTCGTAGGCGCCCTGGTTCAGCCGGCCAAAATGGTGCGACACCACAAAGACCAGGTCGCCGGGGTAGGGGGCCTCTATGGACTGCCCGTTGATGACGCGGGTGGAGAAAAAGGTGTTCACGGCGTACTCCACCCGGACCTCTTCTTCATCCTCAAAGAGATCCATCAGATCCTGCCCCATCCCCCGTGAGGGGAGTAAAAGGACAGTCAATATCAATGCATACAGTGTTTTCATCGGTGCGACTTATTGGGGCCTGAGGTTCACGTCCACAAACACCTCGATCTCACGGGCGATATTGCGCGCATAACGGGTGGGGATGCGGATATTGTAATCCTCGGGCGCAATGATGAATTCCGCGGAAGCGTGCAGGTGGTCCTCGTGGATATGCAGTGTGCCGCTTTCGCGGATGTTTTTGCTTACATCCTTGATGGTCAGCTCGCCCTCTACGACCACACTGATTTCACCGGGACGGTCAAAGTCAATGTCGCCGATGCCTTCCATCACCCCCTGGAAGGTGGCATTGGGGTATTTGTGCGACTCCACGAAATTGTCATTGAAATGCTCCTGCATCAGGGCCTTGTCGAAGGCGAACGAGCGCATGGGCAAGCGAAAGACAAATTCGCCCGTCTCGGTGTTCAACGCACTCATCACTTGCCTGTTGAGGGCTTCAATGTTTTCCAGTGGGGCTTCCGAGAAAAAGCGGATGGTACCGTTGCGGGTGAGGTACACCTGGCTGGATGCCGACAAATGCATGCAAGCCAGTAAGCAAGCCACAAGTATTGCTCTGTTTTTCATGAGAAATCTTTCTTTGGGATCATCTGATCGTTTCTGATTCGAAGGAGGCGTGCTCGAGGATGACGTCAGTCCCCGTGAACCCGGTACACAAGCCCTTGACCACCACCTGGTCTCCTGCTGACAGCTGCAATGCCCTGTCGTGCTGGCTTGGCAGCATCGTGCAGCGCACGCCCTCCCCGCCAAAGAAACCCTCTGCAAAAACAAAGGAGAGCACCACCATGTCGTCTGCCGGTTGTTCCACGCCGGCCAGTGTGCCGTCAATCAGCAAGACCTTGTTGATGAAGGTTTCCTCTGCCTCTTTCTCATTGATGGCGAACGCCTGGTATAGCTCGCTGGCAGACAATGCCATGTCGGGCCTGGCCCTTTCGTAGTCCCTGTGGGCCTTGTTGTAAACAAACACGTAACCCAAGATGGCGGCCAGCAGACCGCCCGCGACAATGATCAGCAGGATGATTTTCCAGGTTTTCATTTCGTTGTGGGACTTTATGAATGATTAGTTATCGGGTGCACCGGCGTTGACCCAGACGGCCATCTGGTCGCGGGGACATTCCTCCAGTTGCGGACTGTTCTTGGGCATGGGTGAAAAGCCCTCCTCGTGATTGACCGATCCCAGCAGGCGGCCGTCCAGGGCAATGGCCCTGAGCCCCTCGTAATTAGCCGTTACCACCCCCGCTTCGGGAGCCGTGTCGGAATGACAGCTGTTGCAATGCATTTGCATGATGGGGGCGATGGTCCCCGAGTAAGTCACATTGTCCAGGTCACAGTCTGGCGCTATTTCGTCTTCGCTGTCGCTGCTGCAGGCTGGCAGGGCAATGACCAGGGCTGCCATGAGGAGCAGCATGGTGTGAAAGATAATTGGGGTGATCTGTACTTTTTTCATGATCTGGATGAATGGTTTGGTGTATATGAGGTTAATTGCCGTTTCTTTTCCAGGACCTCCTCTGCGGGTCTTACCCGGGGTCTTTTCCGGTTCTGGGCGCGGTGCCATTCCTGCCCAGGTGGTCCTAATCACTCATTGTGCGGTCCTTTTTTGGCCCCGGGTGCCCCGGGCGGCCCGGACACTGACCAGCGCCCTGGTATCAATCTGCGGCTTGGCATCAACCCGCAGCCCGCGCATCAACCGGCACAACGCACTAACCCGCAGCCCGGGCATCAACCGGTGATCTGCACCCTGTAGGTGAGCACCCGGTCGTGGGTATATACCTGGACAAAATAGATGCCCCGGCGATAATCGGCCAGGCGGATGGCGTGATTGTTTGCCTTCACCGTCTCCCGGTAAACAACATTCCCCAGCATATCCAGCAAGCGCACTTCCTGGATGGTGTCCTTGTCAGACCGGACATGCAGGAGGGAACTGGCCGGGTTGGGGTATACGCTGATCTGCGGTACCTCTGGCCCGGGGGCACTGGTGTCGTCTTCCACAAGAACAATGGTCAGCTCTTTGTCTTCATCCAGGATGGTGACTGAGCCCTCCTGGTTAAAATAACCATCCCGGGAGACTACGTATTCGTAGGTTCCTGGCGCCAGCCCGTCAAAGAGATACTGACCCGCTTCGTACTGGTCTCCGTCAAAGAGGATGCTGGCATCGTCAATGGCTTCACCCGCTTCGTTTTCTATGTGGAAACTCAGCGAGAAAGTGCTGAAGGAATAATGAGCAATCAGCGTAACGTCTTCGCCTGGCATGCTGAATTCGAAATCCTCCTGGTCGCTGACTTCATTGCCATCTGCATCGGTCCACTGGACAAATTCATAGCCCTCATTGGGTGCTGCTGACAGGGGTATCACTTCACCTTCTTCGTATTCCCCGCCTCCCGTGGGTTGACCTCCGTTTTCAGGTTCCGCCAGCAGGGTGAGGGTGAATACGTCGGGCTGTTCGGTGGGACTAATCGTTGTGGTGCCGGTTTCGATGTAGTCGCCGCCCGTGCCCCCGTCGCCATTGGCCGCGTTGATCACGTAATAGAAAGTGATGTCGCCCACATCGGATCCCGGTGCAGTCCACTCAAAAGACCATTCGTTGTTGCCGTCGGCACTTTTGTGTCCCACGTACTGCCTGCCATTGCCCCCGGTGCCCAGTGAGGTGTTGTCCTCATTGGTCAGGGCAAAATCACCTGTTGGTTCATTGTCCCCGTCCAGGACGGTCACTGAAAAACCGTGACGGGGTGCGTTGAAGTCGGACTCAAAGGTGATGGTGTAGGTGACGCCCGGCTCGTATTCAGTTTGTTCATCCCCGTTCAGTTGAAAGATGATCTCGCCGGTATAGCTGCCCCCGCCGTGACAGGATCCGCAGGTGCTTTCGTTGGGCGCACCGGTCCTCCCCAGCGGGGCCTGACTGCTGTTGCGCCCGTCAATGTGTGGCTTCAATGAAACAAGCATTACAGCTGTGATCATCAGCCAGAAGATGGTCAATTTTTTCATGGTGGTCCGGTTTAATGGCCCCTAAAAATCGCGGCTCAAATACATATTTAGACACTGCAATATATGAATATTACAGGACTTGGACCAGTTATTGAAAGCAAAAACAGCTGATTTTGAATAATTTATAATCTTTATAAATTGGATTTTGCACTGCCAGCACCGCCGGCATTGTCCGCGCTGAGTGTACCAATTGCATCTCCAACACCGTCAGCAATGGCTAATGCCACCGGCTCACTGATCCCCGGGTGAATCCGGCGATTCGGTTCACCGATACACTAGCCAAGGTGCTTTAGTCCAACGAAAAATAAAAGGTGGCACCCTTTCCGGGCTCTGATTCGAACCAGACCCGACCCCCGTGGCGCTCGATGATCTGGTTGACCGTGCTGAGTCCAACACCGCTGCCCGAATAATCTTCTTCATAGTGAAGGCGGGTGAAGGGTTTGAGCAGTTTACCTGCTTTTGACATGTCAAAGCCGATGCCATTGTCCCTGACATAATAGAAATCCTGCCCCCTGTGACTGCCGGAAGCGAAGGTGATTTCGGGCGATTCAACTTTTTGACTGTATTTGAAGGCATTGCCCAGGAGGTTGTGCAGAACAACCTTGAGAAGTCCGGGATCGGCCTTTGCCATCATATTTTCCTGTATCCGGATGGCGTATCTTGGTCCATCCGATGATTGCTGCAGTTCGTGTGCCACAGAGGCCGCCAGTTCGCTCAGGTTCACCTCCTCCGGCGAGATCTCCCCCTTTTTTGACCGGGCAAAGGCCAGCAGCTTCTCGATCAAATCAGCCATCCCATTTCCTGACTGTATGATCCAGTCGATGTACTGCTTTCCCTCCTGGTCCAGTTGCTCGCCGTACTCATCTTTCACCAGCCTGGCAAAACCCAGGATGCCATTCAGCGGAGAACGGAGATCGTGCGACACGGTTTGTGCGAAGGATTCTAGCTCCTGGTTGGCTGATTGCAGGTCTTCGTTGAGCATCTGGAGTTGCTGCTGCGCCTGGATGAGCTGAATGTTCCTGTTCATGGCCGCTTCATAGACAGACAAAAGAAGGTCAAGGATCTGTTTCTTGCCTGAATTGATATGAAAGCGCTCGCCCTGGAACATGATGTCGATGCCTGTGTCGGGTGCACCCTGGCTGCGGACATAGCGATTGGCCAGCAGGTAGCGGATGCGCGAAAGGAGGTACTCTTCCTCATAGGGTTTGGTGATGAAGTTATCGGCCCCGGCCTGCAGACCTTTGATGATATCCAGGGGGTTATTCAATGAGGTGAGCAGGATGACGGGCACATCCTCCAGATCCGCCACCTGTTTTACGCTGGCGCAAAATTCGTATCCGTTCATCACGGGCATCATGATGTCGCTGATGATCAGGGCGGGTTTTTCTTTCATGGCATGCTCAAGGGCGTCTGCCCCGTTCTGAAAAAACCGGCTCCTGATTTTTGTTTTGTTGAAGAAGTGCTGCAGCCGCTTGGCCTGCACCTGCGAGTCTTCCGCCACCAGGACGTAATCTTTTTCATTGTTGAAATGTAGGCCACTGTTCATTGGACATAGGAATTTAAAGCTTGTACATTTTGAGTAAATTTTCGGCGATTTGGGATGGGGTGAGCACTTTGGTTGCTCCGCCGTACCTGATCGCCTCCCTGGGCATGCCAAACACCAGGCAGGATGTTTCTTCCTGTGCGATGGTCAACGCGCCACCATCTCTCAGCTGTTTCATTTCAAATGCTCCGTCGGCTCCCATACCGGACAGGAGCACGGCGATCACCTGGTCGCCGTAAACATCCCTGGCACTTTGAAATAGCATGCTGATGCATGGTCTGTGTCCCCTCACAGGCGGGGCAGGAGACAGGGTGGCCATGTCTTGCGCGGCAAATACCAGGTGAAGGTCCCCTGGTGGCATGTAAACACTGCCCGGCAGCAGCACCTGGTCTGTCGTGGCGAACTT
>SKNE01000106.1 GCA_007120675.1 Bacteroidales bacterium | reverse complement strand
TGGGACCTGGCCATGCAGGGCGACTCCCTGTGGATCGTCGACTTCTGGAACAATTACATCCACCTGGTGGAACTGGACGGCAGCCTGGTGGAAAGCTTCGAGTACCCGGACCACCGGGCCAGCGGCATTTATCACGACGGCACCTTCCTGTGGTACATCGGCCGCAACAATATGGGGCATTCCACGCTCTACCAGGTGGATCCCTGGGGATCCGGCACACCGGTGATTCAACTGCCTGCCAGCTACCATTTTGGCAACGTGACCCTGGGCGAATCGGCCCAGTGGATGCTGGAGGTCAGCAATCCGGGTACGGGCGACCTGGTAGTCAGTGACATTGTTTTTTCCGATCATGGGGATTCCTTCTCCCTGGACGCCACCTTCCCCATCACCATTGAGCCCTCGGAAAGTGCGGAAATAGCCGTCACCTTTGAGCCACAGAATATCCATCTTTATGAGACCACCATGCTCTTTTCTTCCAACGACCCGGCCACTCCCGAAGCTTCGATGACGGTAACGGGCAACGGACTGGCGGATGGACCCTATCTGCATACAGAGCAAGAATTGATCGACTTTGGCACGGTACGGATGAAGTCAAGTACCCGGGCCCACCTGGAGGTGATGAACATGGGGGATGCCCCGCTCACCTTCGACGACATGGTCTTTTCCGTGGCGGACTACTGGTGGGACTGGACCGTTGCCTTTCCCCTCACACTGGATCCCGTGGAGTCCATTGCCTTGCCCTTCTGGTTCCAGCCCCTCACAGCGGGTACGATCGATGGAGAGCTCATCCTGCATTTCAACAACGAAGAGCAGTCACCCCACAGCATCGACCTGAGCGGCGTGTCGGAGGACCTGGATTACCCCCTGGGTACGGTCTTGTGGGACCTGCATCTGCCGGGCAGCGACCTGGACAACCCCCGGGCCATACTGCCGGTTCCGGATGTGAACGACGACGGGGTGGACGATGTGCTGGTATGCACACGGGGGCTGCGCCTGCTTATGTATAACGGCAACGCGTCGGGGACCCCCGACCTGTTGTGGGAAGCAGAGGTAGGAACAGTGGAATATGCCAAGGGTGTGGTGCTCACCGATGACCTGAACCAGGATGGTTTTCCGGACATCATCGTTGGTACGGCCTATGGCGACAGGGCAGTGACTGCCGTATCGTCGCGCACCGGCGAAATCATTTGGCGCTTCGAAACCAATATCTACGGTGGCGGAGGCTGGGTCTATATGGTGGACGCCACCCGCGATTTCACCGGTAACGGCACCCGGGATGTGCTGGCTGCCACCGGCGATGACGGCGACGGCACAGGCCCCCGGCGGGTATTCCTGCTGGATGGACTCACCGGTGATGTCATCTGGGACGTACCCATGGGTGGTGCTGCCTATTCGGTGCTGTCCGTCCAGGACTTTACCGGGGATGGCGTTCCCGACGTGGTGGCCGGCGGACAAACCGTTGCACAGGTGGGACGTGTACTGGGAATCAGTGGCGCCAATGGTGCCATCCTGTGGGATCTGCCTACCTCCGGCACCTCTGTATGGGCCCTGGAGCAAATCAGCGACATCACCGACAACGGCATTCCCGATGTGATCGTGGGCAGCTTCAACGGCCATTACTACCTGGTGGATGTGACCAACGGCGACATTGTCTACTCCGGCTTCCTGGGTAACTCACTGATCATTGATTTTTGGCTGGCAGGCGACCTGAATGAGGATGGCTATATGGATATCCTTCCCTCTTACTCTACGGTCAATATGGCGAGGGCCATCAGTGGCAAGGACGGACAACTCATCTGGTCCACCCCCATTGCAGACCAGGGATGGGCCGTCACCTCCACGCGGGACATCACCGGAGATGGCATCAACGATGTGGCCGTGGGTACCCTGTTCCAGAACAACTACCTGTACTTCCTGGCTGGCGCCGATGGCCAGGTGCTCGACTCCCTGCCCATGCCGGCCCCGGTGGACATCATCCGGGCCATTCCTGATGTGACGGGCGACAACTCCATGGAGGTGGTGGTGGGCGCGCGCAATACCTATGTGGCCGCCTTTTCCGGCGGTACCAAGGTGGCCAGCGACTATTATTACGTGAATTTCGTTGTGAGCGACGACCAGGAGCCGGCCAACCCGGTGGAGGGCGCAACCATCGTCATCACAAACACGGGATACTCCCTGACCACCGATGAGGAGGGAATGGCCAGCGTGGAGCTGGTGGAAGGCGGCTATTCATACACGGTAAGCCGCGAGGGTTTCTTCCCCCATGAAGGAAGCTTTATCCTGGAGGGGGAGGATAAAACGGTGGAGGTCACACTGACCACCGATGATACCGGACTGGAGGAGCTGTTGGATGGCAAGGTGGTACGGGCCTATAACTACCCCAACCCCTTTTCTGACCATACCCACATTGTCTTTACCCTGAATATGCCTGCCAAAGCCTCCATATATGTTCATGATATGCAGGGTCGCCATTTCAGGATCTCCGGCGAGCAAATGTATCCTGCGGGAGAAAACGCTGTCCGCTGGGACGGAAGGGGACCCGATGGCCAGGCCCTGGTAGACGGCATCTATATTTTTGAAGTGCGCACAGGGGATCATATTTATCGCGACCGCATGTTTATTCTCCGCTAAAACACGGGCCCCCTGGCGGCAGACCGCAAATTATCCGTATTTTTGCCTCCATGAAGACTTACTGGAGGATCATACTGCTCATTGCCATTTTTGTTACATCTTGCTCCCCCCTGAGGCATCTGGACGATCTGCAACGGTCGGCCGATGCCTCTTATCTTGAAGGGGACCATGCGGCTGCTCTCACGGCCTATGAGGAGCTGATTGCGTCCTACCGCGAAGCCGACATTCCGGTCGACGGCCAGGTGAGCCGGCGCGCCGGGTTGCTGGCTTTTGAGGCGGAAGAGACAGCCAGGGCCATAGAATACCTGGAGATGGCTCGACTGAGCGATGCGTTGGATGCCGAAGCGACCAGGGCCCTGGCGATCTCATACAGGGAGGTGGACAACCTGTCGCGTGAGATACGGATGCTGGAGCACTACGTGGCAACTTACCCCGGTGGGGATCATTTCACTGAGATGCAGCAGCGCCTGTTTGAGACATTGGTGGAAAGCCTGAACTTTCAGCAGGCCTATGAGCTTTGGCCGGAGCTGGAAGGGGAGCCCCGCAAGGACGAAGGGCTGAGCTCCCGCTACCTGCAGGTCCTGATCTCCCTGGAGCAGCAGGCGGAGGCCACCGCTTTGGCCGAAGACCTGCTGGCCATGAACAGGAACAATTTGCCTGCCCTGGACTTCCTGGCCAAAAGGCATTTCAGGCAGGCTGACCAGCTGTACCGGCGAGAGATGCAGGCCTACGAGGCCAATCGCACCCACAGGCAGTATGCCCGGCTGCTGGAAGCACTGGAGGTGGTGAATACAGACCTTCGCATCGCGCTGGACTATTTTACCCGTCTCTACCGCCAGAATCCGAACAGCGAATACGCCAGCTACCTGGCCAATATTTACGAACGTTTCCAGGACGAGGAAAATGCCCGCTATTACCGCCGGCGGGCTGAATGATTGTTGTCTGCAGCTCTCCTGCCCGGTTTTTGCAAAAGCCATCCAATGGAACATCATGGCAGACAGCAGGCTTTTTGAACAGACCCTCATTACTGAACTAAAAACAGATGAAGCATTGGATCTTTTCGGCTTTCTTGATCCTGTCCCTCTCCGGTCAGGCGATGGATCATTCCGGCCATGACAATAAACGTACACTGGATTATTTCCTTGGCACATCGGATTATGATGGCAGGGTGCCGGCACCAGAGGAGTTTTTTGGTTTTCAGCCGGGGGAGTGGCACCTCCAGCATGCGCTGCTGGTGCAATACATGGAACGCCTGGCCGAAAGCTCTGCCCGTGTCATCATCGAGGAATACGGTCGCACCTGGGAGTTCCGTCCACTGGTGCAGCTGATCATCACTTCAGAGGAGAACCACGCGCGTTTGGATCAGATCAGGGAGGAGCACCTTAAGCTATCAGATCCGTCCCTTTCCGAAGACCTTGAGCTGGCGCGCATGCCCGCGGTTGTCCGCCTGGGCTATGGTGTGCACGGCAACGAGCCCAGCGCCCACAATGCAGCGCCGCTGGTGGCCTACCACCTGGCAGCATCCCTCCACGAGGAGGTGCGGCAGATGCTGGACGATTTGATCATCATCATCGACCCATCCATGAATCCCGACGGACAGGATCGTTATGCCAGCTGGGTCAACAGGCACCGGAGCGTGAGCGCCAATCCGGACCCCAACGGCAGGGAGTTCAGGGATGTTTGGCCGGGTTCGCGCAGCAATCACTACTGGTTTGACCTGAATCGCGACTGGCTGGCCGTGCAACAACCGGAAAGTAAGGCCCGTGCAGTGGTCTATCACCAATGGATGCCCAATGTGAACACCGACCACCACGAATTTGGCCCCAACAACACCTTCTTTTTTCAGCCCGGAGAGCCCATGCGCGTAAATCCCCGGATACCCGCTCAAACCGATGAACTGACAAGGGAGGTGGCCATGTACCACGCCGCTGCCTTCGATGCCATTGGCCAGCGTTATTACATGCAACAAGGCTTCGACGATTACTACATGGGCAAGGGATCCACCTATCCCGACCTGCAGGGCGCTGTCGGCATTCTCTTTGAGCAAGCTTCAAGCCGCGGCCAGCAAGTGGAAACCATTCATGGGGTCCTGGATTTCTCTGAGACCATCAGAAACCAGGTGCTGGTATCCTTTTCTTCGCTCAGGGCGGCCGTGAACATGCGTCAAACACTGCTGGAGCACATGCGCTGGTTCTTCTCCAGCGCCCTGGCAGAGGCCCGTGGTGAATCCATCGTCGCCTACGTGTTCGGCGACCGCTACGATCAGGGCAGGAATTACCATCTGCTGGACATCCTCTACACACACGGGATAGAGGTCTATGCGCTGCAAGAGGACATGGCTGGGGGAGGAAAAACATTTCAGGCTGGCACATCCTGGCTTGTACCCCTGCATCAGCCCCAGTACCGGCTGATCCGGTCGGTATTCGACAAGGTGCTGGAGTTCAATGACAGCATATTTTATGATGTGTCCACCTGGACAAAACCCTTGGTGTTCAATATCCCCTATGCCGGCATCTTTTCTGCCAGGCAGCTTAATCAGTTGAAGGGGGAGCGGGTAAAGGATCCGGTCATGCCCACCGGAAGGCTTCAGGGGAACAAAAGCCAGGTTGCCTACCTGTTCAGGTGGGACGAGTACTATGCACCCAGGGCACTTTATCACCTGCAGAAGATGGGTTTACGAACCCACGTGGCCACACAGCCCTTCACCACAGTGGTGGACGGGGCGTTGCAAGCATTTCCCGTGGGTACCGTCCTCGTACCGGTCAAGACCCAGGAGCTGGCAGCCGGCAGGCTGTTTGACATCATTCAGCAAGCCGGCAAGCTGGGGGGGATGGATGTGTACTCAGCGGAAAGCAGCCTGGTCACGGAGGGTGTACACCTTGGCAGCGGCAGTTTTGCGGCCCTGGAAAAACCCAGGGTGGCCATGCTGGTTGGTCGTGGCATCAATAGCCGGGAAGCCGGGGAGGTGTGGCATTTACTGGACACGCGCTATCATATGCCGTTGACCAAACTGGAGACCGACCATTTTTCATCTGCAGACATCAGCCGGTACAACACCCTGGTGATGGTTTCCGGCTCTTACAATGTGTTCACCGAACGGGATCGCGAAAAGCTGGATCAGTGGGTGCGCGCCGGGGGGAGGCTGGTTGCCGTTGGCACGGCCAATCGCTGGCTTGCCCAGCAACAGCTGGCAGAGATCGACTTCGTGGAGCTGCCTGAGCCGGAGGAGGCAGCCATGCTTCCTTACGCGCAAATGCGCGACCACCGGGGGGCACGACGGATATCAGGTAGCCTGTTTCAGGCGAAGATTGATGTCACCCACCCGATATTCTACGGGTACCGGCGTGATATCCTGACCGTTCATGCGGGAGGTACCCTGGCAGCCAATCCCGGTGAAAATCCTTTCGCAAACCCCATGCTGTTTACCGAAGATGCCCTGGTAAGCGGATATGCCTGGGAAGCATACAAAAACCTGAGAGACCATACCGCAGGGGTCCTGATCCATCGCAGCGGGAGGGGCCGCATCATATCCTTCATGGACAATCCCAATTTCCGGGGCTATTGCTTTGGCAGCAATAAAATGTTTGGCAATGCAATCTTCTTTGGGCCCATCATAGCCCTTTGAGGCTGAGTTCGGCAGTCCACCGGCACCCTCTATCCA
>SKNE01000223.1 GCA_007120675.1 Bacteroidales bacterium | reverse complement strand
TGAGCTGGTCGATCAGTGGACTGTGAATTTCGGGCTTGTTCAGCCGGTCCGACATCACCGCCATGATCTTCTGACATACATCAATGCCCACGTAATCCATCAGCTGGAAGATGCCCATGGGGCGGAGCAGAAAGTCCTGGCTCAGCTTGTTCACCGTGAGCACCGCCTGCGCAAAACCCATTTCCTTTTCCAGGGCTAAGGCCTGGCTAATGCCGTAGAGGATATCCCGCATCAGGTAACCATTGCCGATGAAGCCCGCAAAATCGTTGGCCTGGACGATCACCTTGCGCATCTTCTTTGCCAGCTGCAGGGAGAAGTCCACCATCTCGGGCACCGTCCCTTCCGGTGCCACGAACTCAACAATGCGTTGCACGGCGGGCGGGTTATAAAAATGGAATCCGAGGATATGCCCCTTCAGCTCAGCCAGTTCATTGAGCTCAGCGATGGGGATGGAGGAGGTATTGGTGAGGAAATAGGGTGTGCTTGCAGAATTCTCATGGATCTGCCTGAGCAGTTTTACCTTGAGATCCACTTCCTCCACTGCGGCCTCAAACACCAGGTGGGCATCGTATGCTGACTCAATCCGGGTGCTGAAGCGCACGATTTGCATGGCATCATCCACATATTGCCTGATGATGTCTTCATTTTCCTCCAGGTCTGTGCGCTCAGCGTAGAGGCCCCTCAGGGCCACCGTCTTTTTCTCGGCCATGCGCAGCAGTTGGCTTTTTAGGTAGGCATGCAGTCCCTGCAGGGATTCTGAAGAGATGTCGATGGCGTGGAGCTCGAATACCCTGCCCCTGTTCTCCGGTTTGAGTCGCGCATCAGCCATCTCGGCGGCTGCCAGCAGCAGGATGCCCGACCCCATCTTTCCGCCGGCGCCCAGAACGGCGGTCCGGCGGATTCTTTCATCGTAATTCATTGCTTGTGTCATGCTTATGGCTTTAAGATTTCCACTGTGGTTTCCGTTTTTCCAGGAAGCCCTGTATGCCTTCGGGTCCGTCGCTTTCAAACAGCTCCGGGAATCGTTTGTTCTCCAGGGTGACGGCCTCTGCCAGGCCCATTTCAGAGCCCTTGTACACCAGCTCTTTGATGGTACTTAGGGCATTGGGTCCCAGTTTGCTGATTCCCGTGGCCAGCTTGAGGCTTTGTTCCAGGATCTCTTCGTTTTCATACACGGCCTGGACCAGGCCCATCCGCAGGGCTTCCCCTGCCTCAATGTTTTTGCCGCTAAGGAGCATGTAGAGCGCATTGCCAGCTCCCACGAGCCGGGGAAGGCGCTGTGTGCCGCCGTAGCCAGGGATGAGGCCCAGCCTGGCTTCGGGCATGCCGAAAATGGCCTGGTTGCTGGCCATGCGTATATCGCAGGCGAGGGCCAGCTCGCAACCCCCTCCCAGGGCATAGCCATTCACTGCAGCAATCACCGGTATGGGTAAGGCGGCCAGCCGGGCAAAACTTTTTTGTCCCCCGCGGGAAAAAGCCAGGGCCTCTTCCCGGCCCATCCCCTGCATCTCAGCGATGTCGGCGCCGGCCACAAATGCCTTGCCTTCCCCTGTGATCACCAGGGCTGCCACCTCCTGGTGACTTTCCAGTCCGTCCAGCAGTTCGTTAAACTCTTTAAAGAATGCGCTGTTTAGCGCGTTCAATGCCTTGGGACGGGAAATGGTCCATATGGCCACACGCCCCTCCCGGCTTTCGTGAATGATCTTTTCCTCCATGTTTTTTTTCTCGTTGGATGGGTTTCTTTTGGCTAACGCCCGGGTCTGGCCTCTATTTAGCTATGGCCCGTGAGATGATGAGCTTCTGGATCTCTGAAGTGCCTTCGTAGATCTGCGTAAGCTTGGCTTCGCGCATGAGGCGCTCCACGTGGTACTCCTTCACATAACCGTAGCCTCCGTGTATCTGCACGGCCTCGGTGGTGGTCTTCATGGCCACGTCGGTGGCGATCAGCTTGGCCATGGCGCTTTCCGTGCCGTGCGGCAATCCCTGGTCCTTGAGCCAGGCAGCCTTCAGCACCATCATTCGGGCGGCTTCTATCTCGGTGGCCATGTCGGCCAGCTTAAAGGCAATGGCCTGGTGATTGATGATCTCTGTGCCAAAGGCCTTGCGTTCTTTGGCGTACTTCAGGGATAACTCATAGGCCCCTGCGGCGATGCCCAGGGCCTGGGCCGCAATGCCTATTCGTCCGCCCTCCAGTAGTTTCATGGCGAAGCGAAAACCAAAACCATCCTCTCCGATGCGATTCTCCCTGGGGACTTTCACGTCATTGAACATCACCGAATGGGTATCGGAGCTGCGCATGCCCATCTTATCCTCATGGGGTCCAATGCTGATACCCGGACTGTCCTTGTCCACAATAAAGGCATTGATCCCTTTGTGCCCCTTCTCAGGCCATGTTTGCGCCATCAGTAGGTAAACCTTGCCTGTCTGTCCGCTGGTGATCCAGTTTTTGACCCCGTTCACCAGGTAATGATCTCCCTTGTCCACTGCGGTGGTTTTCTGGAATGAGGCATCGGAGCCGGCGTCGGGCTCGCTGAGCAAAAAGGCACCTATGTGCTCCCCGCTGGTCAGTCTGGGCAGGAAACGGGCCTTTTGTTCCTCGTTGCCATAGGTCTGAATGCCGTAGCATGTCAGCGAGTTATGCACCGCCATGATCACCGCCACGGAAGAATCAATTTTTGATATCTCTTCCAGGGCTAGGGCATAGGAGATGTTGTCGGTTTGCACCCCACCGTACTGGTCATCCACCATCATGCCGAAAAACCCCAGATCAGCAATGTTTTTTACATGATTGGCCGGGTAGATGGCCCCGGTATCGCGTTCAATGACGTCCTTGACCAGCTCCCGCCTGGCATAGTCCCGGGCCGTTTGCCTGATCAGCTCCTGTTCTTCCGTGAATTGAAAATGCATGGGTTTGGGTTTGGTTTTAAACAAAAGACTAAGGTACTAATATATTCGAAAACATCAATATGTTAAATGCGAAGTCCGGGCATTTGGTTCATTATGCGGGGGATTTTGTAAATTCGGTGTGCCAAACCAGTTAGGAAAAGGGATGATCACAAAAGAAATGATGGCGGCCTATAACAGGCTGGCGCGCACTTACGATCAGAACAGGGGTTTGTTCGACATGGGTGCCGTGTTTGGGGATTTTTATGCGGTTTGTCCCCCCGGTGGCGGACACCTGCTGGACCTGGGCTGTGGGGCAGGCGAGCCCATTCCGGGCTATTTTATCGACAAGGGCTGGCAGGTGACGGGGGTGGATTTTTCTGAAAGCATGCTGGAGCTGGCTCGCAATTATCAGCCGGGGATGAGGACCATACATGCTGACATCATCACGCTGGACATGGAGGATGGACAGTTTGATGCCATAACCGCCATATACAGCCTGTTTCACATTCCACGGAAGTACCACGGGCAGATTTTCCGGAACATGTACCGCTGGCTGAAGCCCGGGGGCAAAGCCATGTTTACTTACGCCAGCCGTGAGTATACCGGCTCGGAAGCGTTCAGCGGGTATATTGAGTTCATGGAGGAGCGATTGTTTTACAGCCATCACAGTCCCGCTGGGCTACAGAGGCTCCTGCGGCAAGCTGGCTTTTCCATATTGTCCATGGACTACCGGAACATTGGCGGGGAAACATTTCTCTGGCCTGTGGTGGCGAAACCGGGCGGTTGAGTTTTCTGCGGTCTTCTGCGGTAAACCGGGCGGCTGGGTTTCTGCGTCCTGTTGTGGCTCGTCCGGGCGGCTGGGTTTTTTGCGCCCTGTGGTGTGAAACCGGGCGGCTGGGTTGCTCTACCCGATGCGCCGGCGACGCATGAATAAAAATAATCTCCCAAGGATAAACTATTTCAAATACAATGCATATATTTGCCGCGCCATTATTTTTAATCCTTCATCCTCATTTTTACATCCATGGAAACAACAACACCCAAGATCCAGCCTTTGCGCGGCAGTGAAAGGATGGTGATTCTTGATTTCTTGAGGGGCCTGGCCATTTTTGGCATCCTGGTGGTCAACATGAACTGGTACAATGCGCCCCTTTTTGCCCAGATGGGCGACATGATCCCCTGGCAGGATGCGCCCAACAAGCTTGCCCTGCTGTTTATCAAGATATTCTTTGAAAGCAAGTTTTACCCCCTGTTTTCGGTGCTGTTTGGCCTGGGCTTCTATTATTTCATGCAAAAGGCGACTGAAGATACGGGGCCGGTCATGTTCCGTTACCGCATGCGCTTGTTGTACCTCTTACTATTTGGCATCCTCCACGTGGTTTTTTTCTGGCACGGAGATATCCTGATCATTTACGCGCTGTTTGGATTTGTGATGACCTGGTTTTACAAGAAGTCGAATAAGACCCTCATTGTCTGGATTGTCCTGTTTTTTGCCCTGCCCTCCCTGATGATCGTTGCCATGGTGGCTCTATTGCAATTTGCCATGCAGATACCGGAGGCAGCGGAAGGGATTGCACAGGGTTTTGCCGGGCAGGAGCGCTATGCCAGGGAATTTATTGCCAGGGCCTATGAGGTTTATACCACGGGAAGCTTCATGGAGATCATGAGGGTTCGCCTGACAGACTATTTGCATGCCCTCAACGGGATCATCTTTGCCTTCCCCAATGTGATGTCGCTCTTTTTGATTGGTCTGTTAATGGGCCGGAAGCAGGTGTTTCGTTCGTTGCCCCATGCCCTCGGGGTCCTGCGAAGGCTTTTTTTCTGGTGTCTGCCATTGGCCATTGTTTTCAATGGGATGTACGTGTACGCATCCATCACGGGCTCGTTTATCCAGCCCGACTGGAATATGGCAGCCATGGTCGTGGGCGGTCTCATTGGCGGTCCGGCACAGATGTTTGTATATATGTACCTCGCGGCCTGGCTTTACCATAAGGGGGTCTTCGGACGATTGGCCGGTGCGGTGGAGTCGGTGGGCAGGATGGCATTCACCAACTACCTGGCCCATACAATTATCGTGACAACGATTTTCTACTCTTACGGATTGGGTTTGTACGGACAGGTCAACTACTGGCAGGGATTATTGCTGGCCGTGCCAATATATGTCCTTCAGCTGATGTGGAGCCCTTACTGGCTGAAGCGCTTCCGTTTCGGGCCATTTGAGTGGCTTTGGCGGACAGCCACCTATGGGAAAAGGCAGCCATTCAGGAGGGATTAAACCGGCGGTCTGTCCGCCCGCCCTTGCCGGCAATGGCATCGGGGTCTGGCCAGGCTTCCAGGCTTTCCCGCCGTTGCCAGCAATGGCATCAGGGTCCGGCCAGGCTTCCGGGCTTTTCCGCCCTTGCCAATAACCGCATCCAGGTCCGATCCAGCCGGGTGATTTATTGTGCCGGATTCATGACGCGGCCAGAAAACAGGATACTGTGGTCCTCATTGTCTTTGAGGAAGAACAGGAAAGGTCTGTTGGCGTTGAATATGGTGGGCTCCGGACCAATGGCTGTTTTCCGGATGATCACCACCGCCGTGGCGGCGGCTGCTTCCGTTCCTTCTTCACCCACCTCAATCATGGCTTCATGGATCACCTTGTCGATTTTAAGGTCCTGATCACCTGTCATTCCTGAGAAGTCAGCGAATCGGTTGAAAGGTACCACCATGCCCATGCTCATGAGTACATCCTCCAGGTCGGTTTTGGTGCGCGCCTTAAATGGTGGTATAATGACCTGCAGTTCTGTCTCTGTGAGTTGCTGGTTTAAGTTGGCGAAACCCTCGGCATTGAGTTTGGCTTCCAGCTCTTCCAGGCTGCTCTCTTCTGCGGGCAGCACAAAGAGCATGGAAAAACCCTTGCCGGTATAGGGAACCTCCAGCGCCTGCAAATCATCGGCGCGGTAGTAGGGAAGGGTATCGTTACGAAACATGAAATCGGTACGCACCCTCTCACCATCACGCAAATGGAATATATCTTCACGGGTAAGCTCCTTGTCAAATTCTTTCAGCCAGGCACCCAGGAAGTGGATGGCATTGACGAGTACCAGGCGGGTATCATCGGTGAATACCCCAGGGGCGATCAGGTCTTCAATGTTCTCCCCGGTTTCAACAAACACCCACTGGTTGATGTCCTGGCGGACCTGCTCCCTGTTGGTCACAAAATCCACCTGGAAGGTTTTGGAATGGTAATACCGCTCCACGGTCTCGAAATAGCTGTCCAGGAAATGGTAATCTTCCTGGGCCCACAGGGAATTGGCAATGTTTAACTCTATCTCTCCTTCTGCCCTCCTCTTTAAAGAGTTCAGGTATTGGCCAAAAGATGGGTGAAAGCCCTCCTGGTCGCGGCTGAAATGCATTACATCCGACATTTCGTCCCTGGTGTTGCCCCTGGCACCAACATAAGTCATGGCCAGGGCGGTGGATATGCTGAAGGGGGATATGACCACATTAT
>SKNE01000174.1 GCA_007120675.1 Bacteroidales bacterium | reverse complement strand
TGCAAAGATACACAAAGCAAGGCTAAGATGGACTTAAGTATAAAAACTGTTTCCGGCCCTGGAATCCAGCCATACATTCACCACCTGGCTCGTCTTAGAATAGACATATTTCGCTCATTTCCTTATCTCTACGATGGAGACATGGAATATGAAAAGAAATACCTGGACACCTATCTCCAGTCTGACGATACCGTCATGGTGCTTGTGCTTGACGGTGATGATGTGGTGGGTGCTTCCTCGGGCCTGCCCATGGATATGGAAAGCGCTGAGGTGAAGCGGCCTTTCCTGGACCGGGGCATGCCGGTAGACGAGGTGTTCTATTTTGGTGAATCCCTCCTGCAGCCCGCTTATCGCGGGAGGGGACTGGGTCACGCGTTTTTCGATGAACGCGAGGCGCATGCCCGTTCGCTGGGTCGTTTCAGGATTACGGCCTTTTTCGCCGTGCAGCGGCCGGAGAATCATCCCTTGCGACCATCTGGTTACCGGCCACTGGATGGGTTCTGGAAAAAACGGGGTTATGTGCCGCAACCCGGCATGATGACCACCTACCGCTGGAGAGATATCGGGGAAAAGTCCGACACGGATAAGCCCATGATGTTTTGGACCAGGGAGGCTTTGATGGACTGATCATTGCCCCAGCAGCTGGGCCATTTCCCGCTGAAGTGCCATGGCTGCCTCCCTTGCCTTGCTTTGGAAATCCTGCCCCTCACCTGCATAAATGATGGCCCTGGAGCTGTTCACTATGATCCCTGCATCTTTGTTCAGGGTCACCCGGGCAATATCGGAAAGTTTTGCTCCCTGGGCGCCTATCCCGGGCAGAAGCAGGAAGTGATCGGGCGCCAGTTCCCGGACATTTTTCAGTTGTTCAGGGTGGGTGGCTCCGGTGACGAACATCATGTTTTCCGGACTCCCCCATTTCTGGCTTTCTTCGATGACCAGCTCAAACAGTTTTTTTCTAAAACAGGTTTTGATGCCAAACTTTTCCAGTAATAATGGCAGCTGGGGTTGCAGTATCTGGAAATCCATGGCTCCGGCATTGGATGTAAGGGCCAGGACGATGGCCCATTTGTCCTCATGCTCAAGGAAGGGTTTTACGGAATCGTGTCCAAGGTAGGGGTTGACGGTAATGGCGTCAAAACCCAGCTGATCAAAGAACGCCCTGGCATACCGCTGTGAGGTATTGCCAATATCCGCCCTTTTTGCATCCGCGATGGTAAATACAGGGCCTGCGGGATGCTCCCGAAGGTAGTCCATTGTCCTCTCCAGGCTCTTCCAGCCCTTGCTGCCCATCTGCTCATAAAAGGCCATATTGGGCTTGTAGGCCACGGCAAGATCGATGGTGGCGTCAATGATCCGGCGGTTGAATTCGAATACGGGATCTTCTGACTCCCCGGCAAGGAAAGGGGGGATCAGTCCGGGGTCGGTATCCAGGCCCACACAGAGAAAGGAAGCCTTTTGACGGATCAGCGCCGATAATTCCTCTTTTTTCATGCCGGTACAGCGATTAGGTAACGCCTTCCTGGAGCTTTTCAGCGTTTTCAGCCACCTGGAGGGCGTCGATGATCTCCATGATATCGCCATCCATGATCGACGAAAGGTTGTAAAGTGTCAGTCCGATGCGGTGATCGGTCACCCTGCCCTGGGGGAAGTTGTAGGTGCGGATCTTTGCCGACCTGTCCCCTGTGGATACCATCGTCTTCCTTTTCGAGGCTATCTCATCCAGGTATTTTTTATATTCCATGTCAAAGAGCCTTGTTCTCAGCACCTTCATGGCTTTGTCCAGGTTCTTGATCTGTGACTTCTGGTCCTGGCAGGAGACAACGATCCCGCTGGGTATATGTGTCAACCTGACTGCAGAATAGGTGGTATTGACCGATTGGCCGCCGGGACCAGAGGAGCAAAAGGTCTCCTTTTTGATGTCACTCGTTTTGAGCTCTATGTCGAACTCGTCGGCTTCAGGCAGGACGGCTACCGTGGCAGCAGAGGTGTGCACACGGCCCTGTGTTTCAGTCTGGGGCACCCTCTGCACACGGTGCACCCCCGATTCATACTTCATCAGTCCATACACTCCATCGCCTGACACATTGAAGATCACTTCCTTGAATCCACCCGAGGTGCCTTCATTCAGATCCACCAGCTCTGTTTTCCAGCCCTGCGACTCGCAAAACTTGGTATACATCCGGTAGAGGTCACCGGCAAAAATGGCGGCCTCATCGCCCCCTGTTCCGGCGCGGATCTCCACGATGGCATTCTTGTCGTCCTGCGGATCAGAGGGAATGAGCAGCAGGCGGATCTCCTCTTCCAGTTTGTCCTGCCGTGTTTGGAGGCTGTCGAGCTCCATCCTGGCCATCTCCCTGAATTCAGCGTCTTTTTCCTGCTGCAGAAGCTCCCTGGCCGACGCAATGTTGTCCAGGACATTTTTGTATTCCTTATGGGCTTCCACAATGGGCTGAAGGTCTTTGAACTCCTTGTTAAGCCTGATGTATCGCTTCATGTCAGCGATCACACCCGGGTCAGCGATCAGGGTCGAAACCTCATCATATCGTTCCTTTATGGCCTGCAATTTTTCCAGTAGCATTTCGGCTGATTTTTAGCGAGCAAAGGTACAAAATTCTGCCCTGGCAAGCAATCACTGATAAACCAGCGGACCCTCAGGGCCATGGATTGTCAGGGTGGGCTGTTCTGCGGGCAAGACCTCCCCAATGATTTTCGCATCCAGGTTGAAGTCGTTACACAGGTCAATGATTTCAAGGGCTGCCTCTTTATCCCGAAGATAAATCTCCAGTCGATGGCCCATGTTAAAGACCCTGTACATTTCGCGCCATGGGGTTCCGCTGTCTTCATGGATGTACCTGAATAGTGGCGGGGGTTCAAAGAGCTTGTCCTTGATCACATGCAGCTGATCAATGAAGTGCAGGATTTTGGTCTGTCCCCCACCGCTGCAGTGAACCATGCCACTGATGTTGCCTCTGAACTGCTTAAGCACATTCCTGATCACCGGGGCATAGGTCCGGGTCGGACTGAGCACCATGCGGCCCATATCCAGGGGCATCCCCGGCAGCTGATCATTGATCCTGCAGGATCCGCTGTAGACCAAAGCAGCATCCAGGCCGTTGTCGTAGCTTTCTGGATACTTCGCGGCATAGGTACCTGCAAATACGTCGTGCCTGGCCGAGGTGAGGCCATTGCTGCCAATGCCGCTGTTATAATTCTCCTCGTAAGTTGTCTGTCCGGAAGAAGATAATCCAACAATCAGGTCACCTGCACCAATCTTGTCGTTGGAGACAACTTCCTTGCGTCGCATGCGCGCAGTGACCGTAGAATCGACGATGAGGGTGTTTACCAGGTCTCCCACATCGGCAGTTTCGCCACCCGTATGGACCATGTGGACATCCAGCGACCTCATCTTCTCCAAAAATTCCTCGGTGCCCTCTATGACTGCGGCGATCACCTCACCGGGAATTCGGCGGCCGTTTCGTCCGATGGTGGAAGACAGCAGGATATTGTCGGTGGCGCCAACACAAAGAAGGTCATCCAGGTTCATCACCACGGCGTCCTGTGCAATCCCTTTCCAGACTGAAAGATCACCGGTTTCCTTCCAGTAGATATAGGCCAGTGAGGACTTGGTTCCCGCCCCGTCAGCATGCATCACATTGCACCACCCGGGATCACCACCCAGGATATCGGGCACTACCTTGCAAAAGGCTTTTGGGTAAAGGCCTTTTTCCAGTTTGCGGATGGCACGGTGGACATCTTTCTTCTCTGAGGAAACGCCCCTGAGCTGATACCTTTCTTTCATCGGCCGGGGTCCATTTGAAATTCAATCGTTGGTGTATCGGGGGGCTCATCCGGTTCAAAGTCCTCGCCAATCACGGTAAACTCCGTTCGCCTGTTGAGTTGGTGGGCGATCTCCCGGTGCTCTTCCGACTCCAGGCCGTTGATGAATTGATCATTTAGCTCGGTTCCTGCTTCAAACACATATCCGTCGCGTTCGACCCTGTTGGCCAACACCCTGGGCTGGCGCTTACCGTAGCCGGCCGCCTTAAGCCTTTCGGGCTCAATACCCTGTTCAACAAGGTAGTCGACAACGGCCCGGGCCCTGCGGAAAGACAGGGTATCGTTGTATTCATCTGTACCCCGGCTATCTGTATGGGAGGCCAGCTCAATAACAATGTGCGGGTTTTCCCGCATGGTTTGCACCAGTCCGTTGAGAGAGTCCCTGAACTGGGTTTGCAGTTCCCAGCTGTCAAACTCATAAAGAATTTCAGGCAGGGGAATGGCTGTAACCGGGATGGGGGCAATAGCGACCTCCAGCTCAAAAGTCCTGCTTCGATCCAGGCCGATGGTGCTTTCGCTGGCCCTGCCAGAGAAGTAGCCTGACTTGTTTACCAGGATTTCATAGCTCGTGTTCTCCCTGACCAGCGTCTGGTCAAAGAGGAATTTGCCATCCCGGTCGGTTTCCATTTGCACCAGTGAGCCATCGCTGCCAACCAGCTGAACGCTTGCGTCCCTTACGGCTGTTTGCGTGCTGTCGTCCAGCACCACGCCGCTGATGATGAACTCCACGGGGGCAAGGTAGAAAGAGTAGATGTCATAGTTGCCGGCCCTGCCCCTGTTGGAAGAGAAGAAACCCTGTTCCAGTCCCGGTTTGAACACGATGCCAAAATCATCCGCTGAGCTGTTGATGGGTGCACCAAGGTTCCGTGGTTCGGTCCACCCATCCGGTGTTTGTTCTGAACGGAAAATATCGAGTCCGCCCATGCCGGGATGGCCATCAGAGGCAAAAAGCAGGCTGCCGTCTTCATGCACGTAGGGGAACATCTCATTTCCCTTGGTATTGATGGTTTCACCCAGGTTCTGCGGGGAGCCAAACTCACCATTGGGGCTATCGCGCTGCACCATCCAGATATCCATCGTACCAATGCTTCCTGGCATGTCAGAGGCAAAATAGAGGGTCATGTCATCCGGGCTGATGGCGGGGTGTCCAACGGTTACCGTGCTATCGCTTGTCAGGTTGATTGCCTGTGGGTTTGTCCAGTTGGCCCCATCCCTACGGGCCCTGAAAATACGGCATCCCATGTCCACCTCTTCCGCCCTCACGCAACGGGTAAAATACATCTCGGTGGCGGTGGCATTGATGGAGGGTGCCCCTTCATTGTATTCCGTGTTGATGGGGCCTTCATCCAGCAGCACCGGCCTGCGCCAATCCCCGGTTCTGTCCTGGTAGGTGATAAAGAATGATGTGTGCTTATTGCCTGTCCAGGGATCGTTGTCTCTCCCCACCGCATCATCGCGTGATGAGGCAAAGACCAGGCTGGTGGCACGGTGGTCGGCAAAAGCGGGGGTATAGTCATCGGCGCGCGAGTTAAAAAGGCGTATGGCCGTCACTTCAAACTCCTCCGGCTCTTCCATCAATTGCCTGGCCATCTCCACGGAAGCCATGCCCCGGGGACCACGCCAGTCGTCGGGAACCTTCTCGGCAAAGCGGGCATATTGCTCATAGGCCGCATCGAACTTGCCGTTGGCCATCATGGCGTCGGCAAGATACAGTATGGCCAGGGGCTCGGGATAATTGGCCCGCACCACTCGGTTGAACCAGGCTTCCGCCATGCGGTGACTGTTGGTGTACCGATAGCAGAGGGCTATCTTGTACATCAGCCTGTTGGCCTCCTGGCGGTCGCGGCGTCTGATGCGGTTATAGGCACGGCGGTAGTGATCCACAGCTTCATCGTACTGCTTCAGTTCAAAGGCCCTTTCGGCACGCTCCAGGCGCCTGTTTTGCGCCAGGACTTCATCAGGCAAAAGGATCAATGCCAAAAGAAAATATAAAAAAAGGGATATGGGTTTGCTCATTGTGCTTTATCTCTTATTGACCTGGTGGCGTTCATCCGGCTCCTTGTGATGGATGGTTTGAAGCCCTAAGCATAACGATTTTTGTGTGCAATAATTGCCATTATCATGGCCTCTCATTTTAATGGTTCTGATCGCCACGTCTGTAAGGATATGGCAGGTCATCTTCGTCCCCCGCAGGCTTGTTTCCGGGGGATGGATCACCTGGCTTTTCCCGTTGAGGTGGGCCACCTGAATTATTCTCCAGGGGGGGATCATCTCGGTTCTCCCCTCCGGGCGGGCCGCCTGGTTTTTTCCCCACGGGTGGTTCACCTTGCTTTTCCCGTTGAGGCGGGCCGCCTGGTTTGTTCTCCAGGGGCGGATCACCTGGGTTCTCCCCTACGGACGGGCCGCCTGGTTTGCTCTCCACGGGTGGGCCGCCCGATTGGTTCTCTTTGGGTGGATCGCCTGGCTTTCCCCCTTGAGACGGGCCGCCTGGTTTATTCTCATGGGAGGGAGTGGCTGGCTGGCCTTTGTCTGCCTCACCATCCTCCGGCTGCACGCCGGGTTTTGGGTGGTCTGCTTCCCCGTCG
>SKNE01000025.1 GCA_007120675.1 Bacteroidales bacterium | reverse complement strand
GCCGAACTGAACTCCGTGTTCGGCACCCGATTTGCCAACAACCTGAACATTGGCTTCACCTCCCTGGAGGATCCCAAGCGCAGCGTGCCCGGCGGACAAACCTTCCCCTTCATTGAAGTGCTGGAGTGGGACGGTGCCAAGCCCGGTGATGTGGATGCCGATGGCAACCCCATGGACCTGGGTACACCCTTGTATTACTTTGCCTTGGGTAATGAGCTCTATACCGTTGGAAACCTTTTGGCCAACAACATTTTCAACATTACCAACAACTTCTCCATGTTTTTCGGCCGCCACACCCTGACCGCCGGTGTGAACCTTGAGTACATGACCTTCGAAAACGCCTTTAACCCCAACGCACACACTTTCTACCGCTTCAACTCCTACCAGAACTTCCTGGATGTGGTGATAAACCAGGAACCGGGTGCAGTGCCTGACGGCTTTGCCATGAGCTACTCTTACGAGGGACCCGATGACCTGCCCATGGACGAAACCGCCTTCGGACAGTTTGGAATCTATTTCCAGGATAAGTTCCAGGTGAACAGGGACCTGGTCATCACTGCCGGGATGCGCGTAGACTTTGCCTTCTTCCCCGTCGACCTGCCCCGCAACGAAAGGCTGGAAGAGATGAACCTGGCCTTCGTACATCCGGGCAACGCCACCGTTCTGCGTCCCGACGTGAGCCAGCTGCCCAGCACCAAGCCCATGTTCTCCCCCAGGCTTTCCTTCAACTACGATGTCTTTGGCGACAACACCTTCCGCCTGCGTGGCGGTAGCGGCTTCTTCTCGGGCCGCATCCCCTTTGTGTGGATCTCCAACCAGGTGTCTGCCAATGGGGTGACCCGCGGCCTGACCGGATGGGACCGCTGGGTGCTCATGACCGATGCCGATGGCAATGAGTACTGGCACGAGAACGAGTGGGGCCAGGGCGGAAGGCCCGACTGGAACGGGTTCCAGTCAGACCCCGCCTATTACAAGCCCAGCGGTGACGACCTGGAAGCCCAGGTGTCGCGCGACATCAACATCACCGATCCCGACTTCCGCTTCCCGCAGGTATGGCGCACCAACGTGGCTGCCGACTACCTCCTGCCCTACGGCATCATCGGTACGCTGGAAGGGGTATACTCCAAGGACTTCTTCAGCCCGCTGGCCATGAACATCAACCTGGCCAATCCATCAGGACACTTCAGCGGCCCGGATCCAAGGCCCTATTTCGACTCCTACACCAAGGACAGCCGCTTCAACGAGGTGATGCTCCTGTCCAACACCAACCAGGGCTACTACGCCTCCATCACGGCACAGCTGCAAAAAGACTTTGACAACGGCATCTACGCCAGCCTGGCCTACACCCGGGGTGTAAGCCGCGACTACGGCCTCATTGGCGGCTCGCAGGCTGCCTCCCTGTGGCCCGCCGTTGTGTCAGTGGACCGCAACCAGCCCGAGATGGGTTACAGCCGCTTCGATCAGCCCAACCGCATCGTAGCTTACCTGTCGTACAACACCAGCCAGATTACCGAAAGGTATCCCACCACCGTGTCGGTATATTACACCGGCGGCGAAGGCGGGCGCTTCAGCTATGTGTACAGCGGTAACTTTGGCGACAGGGCCCAGCGCCTGATGTACATCCCCAGCGATGCCAGCGAGATCAACCTGCTTCCCATCATGGACGGCGATGACGTGGCCTTTACCCCCGAACAGCAGTGGAACATCCTGAACGCTTACATTGAGCAGGACGACTACCTGAGCAGCAACCGTGGCAAGATCGCCGAACGCAACGGCGCCCTCCTGCCCTGGCTCCACCGCTTCGACGTGCGCATCGCACAGGATATCGCCATCCCCGGTCTGCCCGCCAACCACAGGCTGCAGATCACGGCCGACATCCTGAACTTCGGTAACCTGCTCAACAGCGAGTGGGGTGTGAGCGAAAACGTATGGCAAAGCGCCCTGTTGAACTACGCCGGAAGGGATACCAACCCCGACTCCGACACCTTCAACCAGCCCCAGTACCGCCTCAACACAGTGGCCGGTACGGATGGCCTGCCCACAGAGACCTACAGGACGGTGATCAACATCAACCAGACCTGGAGGGCACAGATCGGCATCCGCTACGTATTCTAGAAACTTACTTCTGTTAGATTGAAAAGGGGCTGCTCCAGGTTTAGGAGCAGCCCCTTTTTCGATGTTTACATGGCGAAGTGTGCTTCGCAGTGTGGCTTGCCGGGTCCCGGCAGCAACTATTCATCACTGATCCGCACCTCGTATTCCATCTCCATGGCTTGCTTGTAAATGTAAGATACCCCGCAATATTTCTCACGGGATAACTCCACAGCCCGCTCCAGCTTGTCCTTGGGCAGATCCTTTCCGCTGAACTCGTAAACCACCTTCATCTTCGTGTAGTGTTTGGGGAAGTCTTCGGCCGTCTCGGCCTCTATGTGGATGCTGAAGGCATCGTAGCTGATGCGCATCTTCCGGAGGATGCCCACCACGTCCATCCCGGTGCAACCGGCCAGGGCAGCCAGCATCAGGGGCTTGGGGCGTGGTCCTTCGTTCTTTCCGCCTGAGGGCTCAGGCGCATCCATTACGAGCTTGTGGCCGTTGACATCGGCCTCGAATACCATGTCGTGTTTCCATTGGGTGACTACGTGATGTTTCATGGGTTGGGGGTTTTGTGGGTTGTTTTCTATCCTTCTCTTGCAGGTCTACAGCATCTAAACATCCAATAACGGGTGTTGTTCATCCCCTTCCAAAAGCAAGCTTTGGCGGGAGATGACTGCCGGGATGTCCTCCGTCCACCCCCTCCGGGGATGTCCTCCGTCCACCCCCTCCGGGGATGTCCTCCGTCCACCCCATTGGGATTAACTTCGTTGATCCCGTTTTGGGGGAGCGTCAACCTCCCATCAAATTCCTTTCAGGCTATCGCCTGATTTTTTATGCATCATCCCCTTCCAAAAGCAAGCTTTTGTCCGGGTATAATGCATAAAAAAAAACAGCCACTGCGTGGCTGTTTGGAATTTAATGGGGGTTGCGGAGAGAGAGGGATTCGAACCCCCGGAGGCTGTTACACCTCAACGGTTTTCAAGACCGCCGCAATCGACCACTCTGCCATCTCTCCGGTGCAAAAGTAAGAAATATTTGCATCCTGACAACAAAAAAACGGGCCTGCCGGTGCGCTGACCAGCCCACTGTTGGGGGCCTGGGCACAATTACCCGGCCGGGTCGTGTTTCGAATGAGAAAAAATCCTGTACATTTGCGTGTTAGCGCGGCGCACCGTCGGAACCTGCCGGTCACCCCCGTGTAGCCGGCACCACTGAATGACATCCTATGGCAGCCCTGATCCCCCCTGAAACGGCCCTGGTAATCCTCAACTGGAACGGGAGACATCTTTTGGAGCGCTTCCTGCCGGAGGTCCTGGCCAATACGCCTGGAGATGTGGAGGTGATCGTGGCCGACAATGCCTCAGGAGATGGGTCGCTGGCCATGATGCGGTCGCGGTTCCCGTCTGTCCGCTGCATTGCACTGGACAAAAACCACGGCTATGCCGGGGGCTATAACAGGGCCCTGGAGCAGGTGCAGGCAGATTTCTATATCCTCCTGAACTCTGATGCCAGCGTGAAAGGGGGCTGGACGGCGTCATGCCTGCAGATGCTCAGGGACCACCCGGAGGTGGGGGCGGTTCAGCCAAAGATTGTCTCCCTGGAGGAGCCCGGACGCTTTGACCACGCGGGCGCTGCAGGCGGATACCTCGACCACCTGGGCTATCCCTTCTGCCGGGGGAGGTTGTTCCATACCGTGGAAGAGGACCGGGGTCAGTATGACGGGGTGGAGGAGATCTTCTGGGCCAGCGGCGCAGCCCTTTTTGTCCGGGCAAAGGCTTTTCAGGAAGCTGGCGGCTTCGATGAGCGGTTCTTTGCCCACATGGAGGAGGTGGACCTATGCTGGCGCCTGCAAAACAGGGGTTACCGGATCGTGGCCTGCCCGGCGTCGGTGGTATATCACCTGGGGGGTGGATCCCTGCCAGCAAGCAGTCCCCGGAAAACCTTTCTAAACTTCAGGAACAGCCTTTGGATGCTGAGCAAAAACATGCCCCGCCGGCACTTCCGCAGGCGCATGGCGTTCAGGCTGCTGCTGGATCAGCTGGCGGCCATCAGCTTCTTATTGCAAGGAAAAGCGGCGGATTGCCTGGCCGTATGGCGGGCCCACGCCGCCCTGTGCAGGCAATACAGTGTCATGCGAAGAGAGGGCCGTGCGGTTGATGGAGAGCTGCCCCCCCTGCTGTATCGCCGCAGCATCGTGCTGGACTACTTTGTTCGCCGCAGGAAAAGGTTTTCCGACCTGTTCTTCAGGGCCAGCAAGGCCAGGTAATAGCTGCCTGCGGCAAATCCGGATATGCTTCCCACGGATTGTGAGGCGATATAGGAGTGGTGGCGGAACGCCTCCCTGGAGAAGATGTTGCTCATATGCACCTCCACCACGGGCACACGCACCGCGGCCACCGCATCGCCGATGGCCACAGAAGTGTGGCTGTATCCGCCGGCATTGAGGATCACCCCGTCGTATATGCCATCGGCCGACTGAATGCGGTCGATCAGCTCACCCTCCACATTGCTATGGTAATAGTCAATTTGCACCCCTGCTTCCAGTCTCCTGAGTTCATCCAGGATATCCTCAAAAGACAGCCTTCCGTAAACGCCTGGCTCACGCGTGCCCACCAGGTTGAGGTTGGGCCCGTTGATGATTAGAATCTTCATGGGACAAAATTACATGAAATTTATTGAGTATATTTGCAGTGCAAACCAAAATAGGGGTGCCCAAAACAAACGGGCTGAGATCAAACCCATAGAACCTGATCCGGGTAATGCCGGCGGAGGGAGGGATCATAAACAAATGACGGCTTTTCACTCCTATTTGCCGTTGATTGTTTAACCAGAAATCATCTTTATTCATGTACCGTATCTTGATTTTCATGGCCGTCTGCCATTGGCTGACCTTGCCCGTGGCCGGCCAGTATGCTGTTAGCGGACTTGTAACAGACAGCGCAGAGGGGAGCACCCTGCCGGGAGCCCACGTGGTGGTGGAGGACACCTACCGGGGAGTGCTGACAGACCGGCACGGTCGCTTCGATATTGACGGACTTCAGCCGGGCCATTACACGCTGCTCATCTCTTTCATGGGCTACGAAACACACAAAGAGACCTTAGAGCTGCAGGAAGACATTGAACTGGAGGTGGCCCTGAACAGGAGTGCCAGCCTGGCAGAGGAAGTGGTGGTGACCGCTGTCCGCGCCGGAGGCAGGGCCCCTGTCACCCACACCAATATCGGGCGCGAAGAGCTGGCCATGCGCAACCTGGGACAAGATCTGCCCATGCTGCTAAGCCACACCCCCTCGCTCACGGTCAGCTCCGATGCCGGGACCGGCATCGGCTATACATGGATGAGCATCAGGGGCAGCGATCAAAGTCGCATTAACGTGACAATCAATGGAATACCTGTCAATGATGCCGAATCCCAGGGCGTTTGGTGGGTGAACATGCCAGACATTGTTTCGTCGGTCGAAGACCTGCAGGTGCAAAGGGGACTGGGACTGAGCACCCACGGAGCGGGAGCGTTCGGAGCCACCATCAACCTGCGGACTGCCTCCCTGCGGGACCAGACCTATGCCGAGGTCAGCTCCGCTGCGGGGGCTTTCAATACACTGAAAAACACAGTCAACGTGGGAACAGGCCTGATCAATGAAAAATGGGCCTTTGATGGCCGGCTCTCCATGGTTGAATCGGACGGTTATATCGACCGTGCCTCGGCCGGACTGAGGTCCTTTTATCTTTCAGGAGGCTATTACGGCAGGAATACCCTGGTGAAGGGCGTCGTTTTCAGCGGGAAGGAAACAACCTACCAGGCCTGGTACGGGGTGCCTTCCGACTCCCTCGGGGTAAACCGCACCTTCAATCCCGCAGGGATGTATGTGGATGAAGCGGGAGATGTACAGTTTTACGACAATGAAACCGATAACTACCAGCAGGATCACTATCAACTGCACCTGACGCACCAGGTACGCAACGGACTGGTGGTCACCGGGGCACTGCATTATACATACGGCCGGGGCTACTATGAGCAATTCCGCCAAAACGAACGCTTCAGCCGCTACGACCTGCCCCCGGTAACCATAGGGGAGGAGGAGATCGACCGGAGCGACCTGGTGAGGCGCCGCTGGCTGGATAACCACTTTTACGGACTGACCTATTCGGTGAACTATAATGACTACGCCGGACTGGAACTCACACTGGGCGGGGGATACAACGAGTATGACGGGGACCATTTTGGTGAGATCATCTGGGCGCGCTACGCCTTGAATACGGACATACGGCACCGTTATTATGACAACAATGGCTTTAAGAAGGATGCCAACCAGTTTCTGAAGGCCAGCTATGAGCTGATTCCG
>SKNE01000282.1 GCA_007120675.1 Bacteroidales bacterium | reverse complement strand
CTTTAACCTGTCATCATGTGTGCCTGTGGCATCAAAGGTCCACTCGTCGTTGTCGCCAAAGACCAGCACTTCGGTGTCGGCGGCGAATACAAAGCCACTGAAGTCCTGCTGGTAATGCAGGTTGCCCTGGGACCGGGCCGTGGATCCGGCGAATCCTGAAAACATCAGGAAGTAAATGATTGCCAGAATGCTAAAAGGTATTTTTTTTGATTTCATAAGCGGTTTTTTGATGGATAAAACAAATGGTTTCCAGTGAACGGAATCACTGGTAAAGGTAAGAAAATATGGTGAGCAAAAGGGTGTGCAGGGGTTAGCTTTTCTTCCTGCTTCGCCTGTTTTCTTCCAGCTTTTTTTCTGTCCTGGCCACCAGGTCGGATAACACATTCATATAATTGATGAATGCGTCGTAAGGGGAGCTGTAGGGATTGAAATACTTGTGCACATCGCCGTCGGAAAACCATTTGGTGCACATATAGTAGAAGTGATCACTGGTTTGCAGGTAGCGCCAGTGCCTGAGGAGTTCATCGTCTTTCAGGCTACGGATCTTCTTTTCCAGTGCATACAGGGTATTAAACGCTTCATCCTGCAGTTCATTACCCAGCCACGCAGTCAGGTCCCGCTCCTCATCGGCCCACGATATGGGGTAAGGCACATTGAGCTGGGCCACTGGTTGCAGTTCCCTGGATAGCTGAGCGGGTGTTTTGAATGCCATGCCAGCCCGTTCAATGGCCAGTGTGGGAAATGCCTTCAAGAAGTCAAAGATGCCCGTTTCAGCCCACTGGTGCTCGCCAAATGTCTCGTAATCCATGAACAGGTTGATCACCTCATCTTTCGGGTTGACCTTTTCAAGCCAGGAGACGAACTTTTCCGCTGTCAGCGGCCACTCGCTCCAGTTCCTTTCGGAGAAGCGGAAGGCGATGTCGTCAGACAACTGGAAGTTCTTCAGCAACAGCTTTAGCTTGGGGTTGGAGGCGCTGCAATACAATAAGTTGGGACTTTTCCATCCCAGTACGTGCTTGGCACCCTCGGTGAGCATGGTGTCGTAGCCCAGTCCGTAGGCCATGTCGCCTATTTCATTGGAGTAGACCAGCTCAGTGTTTCTGAATGTCACGGGCTTCTGTCCGAAAAGGGCCTTGATCTTCCTGCTGTGCATTTTCACCTGTTCCGTGAATTCTTTCTTGCTTTTCAGAGAAGCCAGGGAGTGGGCCCAGGTTTCGGCCAGGAACTCCACGTTACCGGTATCGGCCAGTTTTTTAAAGCTTTTGAGCACTTTGGGGGCATATTGCTCAAACTGTTCCAGTGCCATGCCGGAAATGCTGAAACTCACTTTAAACTGCGAACCATGTTTTTTTACCAGGGAGAGGAGCGCCTCGTTGGCAGGCAGGTAGCATTTTTCCGCCACCTGTTGCATGATATAGCGGTTGGCGTAGTCATCAAAGTAGTTGTTGTGCCTCCCGATGTCGAAAAAGCGAAAGGAAGAGAGACGGTAGGGCTGATGTACCTGAAAATACAAGCAGATTGATTTCATAATTCCATGATTGGTTTAGTGCATTGGGAAACTATGCACGGATCATTTGTTGATATATGTTTTTGACTTTTATGCCTGCCTGATCCCATTTGATGTTTTCCACTTCCGCTTTTCCGTGGTTTGTAAACATCTTTCGGAGTGACCCATAGCGCAGCACCCCATAAATGGCGTCTGCCATGGCATCCACGTCCCAGTAATCCACCTTCAGGGCATGGTTTAGCACCTCTGCCACGCCCGACTGCTTGGAGATGATCACCGGCACATTGGACCGCATGGCCTCCAGGGGGGATATGCCAAATGGTTCTGAGACGGAGGGCATCACGTAGACGTCGCTGAGACCGAACATGCGATCCACATCATCCCCCTTCAAAAATCCGGTAAAATGGAAACGGGTTCCCATGCCCAGCTTGGCTACGCGCCGTATCATGCCCGGCAAGAGATCGCCGCTTCCGGCCATGACAAATCGTACATCAGGATACCTCTTTAGCACCTTGTGGGCTGCTTCAATGAAGTACTCCGGACCCTTTTGATAGGTGATCCGCCCCAGGAAAGTGACAATTTTTTCGTCCACGTGCCTCCTGATATCTATCCCTGTTGTCTCACGCGGAGGCTCCACCCCGTTGTGGACAGTGATGACCTTGTCGGCCGGGATCCCATAGCGGTTAATCACTACGTTGCGCGTGAGGTGGCTGACGGCAATGACCATGTCAGCGGCTTCCATGCCCGTTCGTTCAATGTCATACACCAGCTGATTCACATTCTCTCCCGAACGGTCAAACTCGGTGGCGTGCATGTGCACCACCAGGGGCTTGCCGCTCACCTTACGGGCTTCAATGCCAGCCAGGTAAGTAAGCCAGTCATGCGCATGGATCACATCAAATTCGTGCTGGCTGGCAATGGAAGCAGCCACCACCGCATAGCGCCTCACCTCCTCCATGAGGTTTTTGCCGTAGCCGCCCGAGAAGCTGTACTTCTGCGTGTGCAGGTTCAACTGCTCCAGGCTGCGACCACTTTCCAGTTGTTCCACCAGGTGATAGTATTCCTCTTCGGATGCATAGGGCAGGAGCGTGGAGTCGATCTCCATGTAGGATATTTTGCTTTCGTGGGTCTTGTAGACCTCGTTGCGTATGTCGACGCTCACATCAGATGCATTGACAAGCCGGATCTTTCCGGGCTCTTCATCGCCGTACATCTTTGGCACAACGAAGAGGATGTCCACCCCTGTTTTCATTAGTGCCTTGGTTAGTCCGTAACAGGCCGTGCCCAGCCCGCCTGAAATATGTGGTGGGAACTCCCATCCAAACATCAATACCCTCATGGTCGGTGTCTCTAAAAATGATTTACTTTAACATGTTTTCCATACGCAGCAACTCACCCAGGCTGGCGGCGAATGACAGCGTGCCACAGGCTTTATGCGGCGGATCACCCTCAAAGATCTCAGACACCGTGCCGATGCCCGATTCGGTGAGTGTTTCTTCGAACCCTTTCAGGAGGTCTTTCAGGAATTTTTTTCCCTGCTTGCCATACACCCTGATCCATGCGCTAGCGAAAAATGCCAGTGGCCAGACCCAGACCGTGCCCTGGTGGTAGGCCGAGTCGCGTGACCACACATCGCCACGATAACGTCCCTTATAGAGGGGATCGCGGGGAGAGAGGCTGCGCAAGCCCCTTGGCGTGAGCAATTGCTGGACGGCCACGTCCAGTATCTGCTTGACCTGGTTTTTTGACAGCGGGCTATATTTTAACCCCGCCGCGATCACCTGGTTGGGACGCACCTGCAGGTTGGCCTGGTGATCATGCACATAATCGGCCAGGTAAGCCCCCTCATTGTGCCAAAAAACTTCGGTGAAAGACTTTTCAATACTTTGGGCGACCGTCTCCCATCGTTGGTAAAACTCTTTATCACCTCCGGCTGAAGCCAGTTCAATGGCATACCTCAGGGCGTTGTACCATAGGGCGTTGATCTCCACAACATAGCCGTAGCGCGGACTAAAAGGGCGTCCTTCTGATGTGGCATTCATCCATGTGAGGGTGGCGGAGGATGGACTGATATGCAGCAGACCGTTTTCGTGCAGTTGCAGGTCCACCTGGTCGGGTCGTGAATAGGCATCCAGGATGCGTTTCATGACCCCTCCGTAGCGCTGCCAGAGATCCTTGCTGTCCACTCCGGCCAGGGTGTGCTGGAGTGCATGGAAGAACCACAGGGGGGTATCAATCGCCTGGTAGTCTGCCTGTCCTTTGTGGTATGACTCAGGAAACCAGGGGCCCTTCATGGAGTGGACCATGCTGTCGATCACCCGCATGGGCAGGCTGTTTTCCGGGGCGGCATGCGACAGGCCGGGCAAACTGATGAAGGTGTAACGGCCAGAGTAATCTATCCAGGGAAAGCCTGCATGGATGGATGTGCGATCACCTTTGGAAACAAAGAATTGACTGGCAGAATTCTTCAGGCTATTGTGAAAGGAGTCCCTGGGTATACGTTTTTTAAGCTCATCATTAAAGAGGCGGGTGAGAGACGCCGGCCTGGCCTCACTGGTGGAGGCAGACAAAATAATGCTTTCCCCCTTTCGTATGGGAAACTCGAAGAATCCCGGCACGTAAAGGTCTTCTTGCGCTGCATAGCCGCGATCAGCCTCATGGAAGTACTCCAGGTCGTTGTACCAGTCGGGTGCATGGACATATTCGGCCGACTTTTTTGAGCACTGCATATAGAGCCTGGGGTAGCCATCATACAGTCTCACACTGATCCCGTTGGGCTCAGCGCTGTATTTTGTATCCAGGTGGATGTTCCTTTTGCTCAGGTCGTGCAGGTTCCTGAAGGCCAAAAAGGGCTGCAGGCGCAAACGGGTAGGGGAGTGGGCTTCCTGCAGTGTATAGCGGATCATCACCATGTCTTTTTCCGTGACAAACAGGGTCTCTTTGGTCAGGATCACACCACCCACCCGGTAGGTGACCACCGGCAGGATGTCAGCAGAAAAATGGCGAACGTATTTATGGCCTTTGGGACTGAAACTGCCAGGGTATTTATTCACACCCAGGTTGAAGGAAGCATCGCGCTGGATAATGGTTTCATCCACTTTGGAAAGCAGTACGTGATGGTCTCCGTCCAGCTGTGGCTGCTGACAAATGAGCAAACCGTGATACTTTCGTGTGTTACACCCAATGATGGTGGTGCAGGAAAAAGCCCCGGAACGGTTCGACCTGACCATCTCTTTGTCCAGCGAGTAGGCCAGGTTAATCAACTGCGTCTTGTCAAACTTGATATAGCCCATGAAAAAGAAAAAAAAGGATTACGAAAGGGAAAAAAGCCGTCTGAGCGACAAAATTACGGAAATTTTGCCTGCCATTACTCCACACCGATTCAAATAACACCGGATTCAGTCAATTGTTCCCAGCCGGGGTATTTTTTTTGAAAAAAACCACTTGCCCCATCCATCTGCGGAATAGCATGCAGAACCGATTGCATGGTATGCATCATAAGGGTTTTTCCCTGCTTTTGGACTCGCCAGCCTTCTCCCATCGCCTTAGGTCATTTTTGATGCGCCTGAGCAGGCGGCTGCTGATCGCCCTCTCTTCCATGGGTTCGAGCTCTGGCTGTCCGGCATTCACCCAGGCGGTAAACCAAAAATCACCGGTGGTGCGGACAGCCAGGCGCATCTGTCTTTCCACCATGCCATTGAGCGACTGGTGGAAGGCTTCAGAGAAAACAGGCGAGTACACCCGGTTCACGGATTGCCCCCGAAGCTCGTGGGAATAGACCTGGTCTGCCGGAAAGCTGGTGAGCAGGCTGTCGAATACCTGGTAGATGGTGTCCACTTTCAGGTGACTGATCTCTACCAGGGCCCATGCAGTTTCCAACGGGTCTGGCAGGTATTCTGCCCTGCCGGCCAGGTAGTCATAGTCGTGGGCATACAACTCAGGCAGCCTGCTTTCCCAGAAAGCGTGAATGCCCCGCTGGGACGGATACCGTCCGTTGTAGTCCTTCGTGGTATGGAGTGGTGTGCAGGCATCGGCGATATAGTGTCCCAGGTGGGCCGAGAGCAATAGTATCCGGTCGGTGTTGCGCTCGCGAAACGCCCGGGTCAGGCGCTGCATCATCACGTGGATATGCCAGGGCAACACACCATAGGTCACCAGGGTGTCTTCCCCATACAATTCAAGGGCCTCATCCCATTGCCTTGGCATGAGCGTGAAGGGGTCGTCCCCGTAATGATCAATATCAATGTAGTGCCTTGGCGCTTCCCCCTCCACCGCATGGGCCATGCGGTCGGGATCGATGGATCGCTCTGAAAGAAATTCGATGTGTTGCTTGTAAAGGCCGATCATCTCCGGCGGCAGGGTGAATACCGCCATCCTGTTGATTATCCTGTGTGCATGAAACCCGAAGGGTCTCACGCTGCCCGGCAAGACCACGAGTAGCAGCAGGAGGAGAATGCCTGGGCAGTGATGGGTTCGCACAATATTCATTGTGCTAAATTACAAATAAAATATAATTATATGTTAATTAAAATTTAATATTTTATGATAAAACCATTATTTTATTGTCTACGAGAATGGGAACCACACCGGTGCTGTTGCATTGAAGGCTGTATTCAAGGATGTCGTCCAGGCCCATGCGTTTCAGGCGGTGGCGGTGGGCCGCTTTTTCCATATAGGCCAGTGGATTCCCTTTGGCCATTTGCCAGAGGTCAGCACTGGCAATGGCTGAGTCGCACATAGTATGATAGTGTCCCTTGCCCAATTGGATGATCTTTTCCACCGCAGCGCCGGCAAAGAGGCTGTCTTCCATGCTGAACCGGTCTTTCCAGCCGGCGCAAAGGATGATTACCGGGCGCTGCAATGAGATGGCATAATGGCAGACGGCATCCAGGTTGGTGAAAGCCCCGATGAGGACCTGGTTGCCGTTGGAAGCCGCCATGTGGATGGCCCTTGTCCCGTTT
>SKNE01000215.1 GCA_007120675.1 Bacteroidales bacterium | reverse complement strand
CTGGCCTTTGTAATGGGCATCAACACGCTGGTTCTCTCCCAATATAATCTTCATCTCTCTCATAAGAAAAACTTTGGGTGGTTTGTTAACTATTTTACACTCCCTGTATGTCCTGGGTGGACAAAGAAGACTGGTACGACTTGAGTTTGTCCATGAACCAGGCGGGAGCCGCACACGGCTTGCCGTTCTCCTTTTTCACAAAAGCAAGGACGGTGTTTCCCATGGTGAGCAGCCTTCCCTCCTCATTGAAAATCTCATAATCGAATTGCATGCGGGAGCGAGGCATTTCAGCCACGGTGGTTTTGATGGTCAGCAGGTCATCATAGCGGGCGGGACGGATGTATTTGATATGCATATTGGCAATGGGCATCACCACCCCGCGCTCCTCCATCTCCTTGTAAGTGGTGCCCAACTGGCGCATGGCCTCTGCCCTGCCCACCTCAAAATATTGCGGATAATTGCCGTAATAGGCAAAGCCCATCTGGTCTGTCTCTGCATAACGCACCCTCAGGCGGGTTTCAAAAATAAACATGGTTAGAGCCGTTTTGATGGTCCCAGTCAAGCAGTACTAGCTTGCCCTGCCGTGACACTGTTTGTATTTCTTGCCGCTGCCACAAGGACATGGTTCATTGCGTCCAACCTTCTTCTCCACCCGGACAGGCTGGGCCTTTTCCTTGCCACCCCTGCCGCCCGGCAAATCGCTTCTCCCGGTCTGGAGCTTGCTCATGTCTGTGCGCTCCTGCTGGGTGCCACGCTCTATCTGGGCAGGGTCCCTCACCGGCAATCGTGCCTTGCCAAGGAAGGCGATGATGTCCTTGTTGACTTTCTGGATCATTTTTTTGAACAGTTCGAATGACTCGAACTTATAGATCAACAGCGGATCCTTTTGCTCATAGGCAGCACCCTGCACCGATTGCTTCAAATCATCCATCTCCCTCAGGTGGTCCTTCCAGGCATTGTCAATAATCCCCAGGGTGATCCCTTTTTCCACCGACAATGATACCTCCCGGCCCTCCGTCTCATAAGCTTTCTCAAGGTTGGCGATCATGTTCAGGGTCTTCATGCCGTCCGTGATGGGAATGGCGATGTTCTCGTATTTCTGTGCCGCCTTTTCGTATACCTCCTTGATGACTGGGTAGGCTGTCCGCGCAATGTGTTCGTTTTTTTGTTTATAGGACTCCAGCACCTTGGCGTACAGGGTGTCTACGAGTTTATCGGACTTTGACTCAAGGAAGGTGTTCTCATCGAAAGGGGATTCCACACCGAAGGTACGGAGCAATTCGAAGGTAAAGCCTTCAAAGTCCCCACCCTCCTGGTATTCAACGATCATCTGCTCGCAGGTGTCAAACATCATGTTGGCGATGTCCACCGCCAGGCGGTCACCAAAAAGCGCATTACGGCGTTTCTTGTATATCACCTCCCGCTGGGCATTCATCACATCATCATACTCCAGCAGGCGCTTGCGAATGCCAAAGTTGTTCTCCTCCACCTTCTTCTGGGCTCTTTCGATGGACTTGGTGATCATTGAATGCTGTATCACCTCCCCCTCTTTTAGTCCCATTCGGTCCATGAGCGAAGAGATTCGCCCGGAACCAAAGACACGCATCAAATCGTCCTCAAGAGAAACGAAAAACTGGGATGATCCCGGGTCACCCTGCCTCCCCGCACGACCACGCAGCTGCCGGTCTACCCTTCGGGATTCATGCCTTTCGGTACCCAGGATAGCCAGACCGCCCGCCTCCCGAACACCGGAACCCAGCTTGATGTCTGTACCTCGTCCGGCCATGTTGGTAGCAATGGTCACTGTGCCCGCCTGGCCGGCTTCTTTGACCACCTGCGCTTCCCTTTGGTGCTGTTTGGCATTAAGAATATTGTGAGAGATGGACCTGAGCTTAAGCATGCGGCTCAGCAGCTCGGATGTTTCCACGGAAGTGGTACCCACCAGCACGGGCCTGCCTGCCCCCACCAACTCGCTGACCTCATCAATGATGGCATTGTATTTCTCTCTCTTGGTCTTGTAGATCAGGTCTTCCCTGTCGTCGCGAACCACGGGACGGTGCGTAGGAATCACCACCACATCCAGCTTGTAGATGTTCCAGAACTCGCCTGCCTCGGTCTCCGCCGTACCCGTCATCCCCGCCAGCTTGCGGTACATCCTGAAATAATTCTGCAGTGTGATGGTGGCATAGGTCTGTGTGGCCGCCTCTATGCGAACGTTTTCCTTGGCCTCGATGGCCTGGTGCAAACCATCCGAATAGCGCCGCCCCTCCATGATGCGGCCGGTCTGCTCATCTACGATCTTGACCTTATTGTCCATGATGACATACTCCGTGTCCTTTTCGAACAGGGTGTAGGCCTTCAGCAGCTGATTGATGGTGTGCACCCGCTCGCTCTTGACCTGGAAATCGCGCAAAAGCTCACTTTTCTTTTCCGATTTTTCCTCCGTGGGGATGGTGGCTTTCTCCAGCTCCGCCATCTCTGAGCCGATATCGGGAAGGATGAAGAAGCCCGGGTCGTCCGACTGACTGGTGATCAAATCGATCCCTTTGTCTGTCAGCTCAATGGAATTGTTTTTCTCCTCGATAACAAAGTATAATTCATCATCGATGATGTGCATGTGCTTGTTCTGCTCCTGCATGTAGAAATTTTCGGTCTTCTGCAGGATGGTTTTCATGCCGGGTTCGGAAAGGAATTTGATCAGTGCCTTGTTTTTTGGCAGTCCCCGGTGAGCCCGAAGCAACAGTTCGCCCCCTTTTTTCTCATCCGCCTCCCCCTCCTTGGGGGTCAGGAGTTTCCTGGCGTCTGCAAGGAGTTTGGTGACCAGGTTACGTTGTGCGCCGTACAGCTTTTCCACCTTGGGCTTCATTTCGTGGAATTCATGCTTTTCGCCCTGGGCGGTCGGACCGGATATGATCAATGGCGTTCGCGCATCATCGATGAGCACCGAGTCAACCTCATCCACGATGGCATAGTTCAATTTGCGCTGAACCAGCTCCCCGGGATTCCGTGACATGTTATCACGCAAATAGTCAAAGCCAAACTCGTTATTGGTGCCGTAGGTAATATCAGCCTGGTAAGCATCCCGCCTCTCCGGTGAGTGGGGCTGGTGCTTGTCGATGCAGTCCACCTTCATCCCGTGAAACTGGAACAACATACCCATCCATTCGGAGTCACGCCTGGCCAGGTAGTCGTTCACCGTGACAATATGCACCCCCTTACCTGGCAGTGCATTGAGGTAAACAGGCAGGGTGGCCACCAGGGTTTTTCCTTCACCGGTGGCCATCTCTGCAATTTTCCCCTTATGAAGGTGGATGCCACCGATCAGCTGCACGTCATAATGCACCATGTCCCATGTGATCAGGTTACCACCGGCCATCCACTGGTTTTTGTAGTAAGCCTTGCCCCCCCTGATCTCAATGCTTGGCCTTGTAGCTGCCAGTTCGCGGTCATAATCGTTGGCACTCACCTCCACCTCGGCATGTTCTTTAAATCGCCTGGCGGTCTCTTTGATAACCGAAAAAGCCTCGGGAATCAATTCATATAACAGGCCCTCAGTCTTTTCGTTCTGCTGATTGTCCAGCTGGTCTATTTGCGCGTAAATGCGCTCTTTCTCTTCTACATCGATATCGTAATTGGTGTCAAGGTACTCCAGCAAGGTGTCGATCTGACGCTGCTCTTCAGCAACTTGAGCAGCAATGCGCTCCTTAAACTCCATGGTTTTGGCACGCAACTGGTCATTGGTAAGCTGTTTGATCATTTCATAGCTTTCCAGGGTCTTGTCCAGGGTCTCTTTTATTTCCCTGAAATCTCTATCTGCCTTGCTGCCAAAAATTTTCTTGATCAGATTAAGCATGTTAGCTTGTTTTGTTTAAAAGGCAAAGGTAATCAAAACTGCCCATAAATGATAGCCGGGAGGCCAACAAAAAACCGGCGCGAGGCCGGTAAAAAACTGAATATGTATTACTTCAAACTGGTGTCAGTATTCATCCTCATGAAAGAAGAAGTCATCTTTGGTGGGGTAGTCCGGCCAGATATCCTCAATGCTTTCGTATACATCACCCTCATCTTCTATCTCCTGGAGGTTCTCAATGACCTCCATGGGTGCACCGGAGCGCAGGGCGTAGTCTATAAGCTCCTCCTTGGTGGCAGGCCAGGGTGCATCTTCAAGTTTTGAGGCCAATTCTAATGTCCAATACATCGCAAATAAGGGGTTTTATTTTTTTGCAAAAGTATATTTTTTTATTAATTGCGCAACAAATTAGGTGGCGATTATGTTTGAGAGGGGTTCATTATTTTTCCAGGACCTTGTTTTTCTTACTAACTTCGCGTGCTGAGCCACACTTTTGGAAGGTCATAAAACATGGAGATCAAGAATAAAAAGGCTGGATTCACCTATTTTCTGCTGGAGGAGTTTACGGCGGGCATTGTGCTGACGGGAACGGAAATCAAATCGATCCGCAAGGGGAAAGCCTCCCTGAATGAGGCCTATTGCGCATTTACCGGTCATGAACTATACGTGAGGAATATGCATATTGCCCCTTACTCCCACGGCACCTACAATAACCACGAACCAAAGCGGGAGCGTAAGTTGCTGCTGACAGCCCGCGAACTCCGAAAGCTTAAGACCCGGATTGAGGAAAGGGGTTTTACGCTGGTGCCTGTTCTGCTCTATATCAATGAAAAGGGACTGGCAAAGCTTAACATTGCCCTGGCAAAAGGAAAAAAGCTTCACGACAAAAGAGAAAGCATCAAGAAGAAAGATGTGGAACGTGAAATGGATCGTCGCGGGCTGTGAGTCCGGCGGCTATAAATAGCTGACGATAAAGCTGTCTGTATAACCATCGTCCCTCAACCTGCTGCGCAGCTCCAGTGCCGGCGTCCTGGTGCTGAAATTCCCCACTGAAACCTTGTAAACGACGGCTTCTCCCTCATGGCTTACATAAATGAATACCGGGTAAGCATACCTTTCCTGGTAGGCCCTGCCAATCTCCTGTACATTATCCGGTTTTGAAAAAGTAACTATCTGAACACCAATTCCCGAGGGGTGCACTTGTTCCAGTGAGACGTTGTAATAGCCCTCCCCCAGTTCATGTAAGGCCACCGTATCGTAACTGCCCTCCATTGCTGCTGCCTCAAGGGCTTCGGCCATCTCCCTGCGTAGTATGTGTGCTGGTTTTACCGCCCGGGCCAGGTGGGACTCTGCCGCTGCCTCCTCTCCCTTTGCTTGCAGGCTGTGGCCCTTGTAATAATGCCAGACGCCATCAGAGGAAAAGACTTTTTCGATGGCCCGGAGAGCCGACAGGGCTTCATCGTAACGTCCCAGGTGGTATAAAGCCATGGCACGATACAGACTCAGCTCCGGATGGTCAGAACGCATCCTGCAGGCCACCTCAAAATCCTTGAGAGCATCCTCATAATGGGCCGTGGCCAGAAAAGATTGTCCCCTGTGAAAAAAATGAAAAAACTCGGGGCTGATGGCAATGGCCCCGTCGAAATAAAGGATGGCCGAATAGTGATCGTCCATGGCGGCGCTGGACAAGCCAAGGAAATAATAGGTCTCCAGGGCGTTGGACGGATCAAGCTTCAAGGCAGTCCGGAAGTCCTCATAGGCATACTTGTTCTCTTTCAGCTCCAGGTGGGCCATGCCACGGTAAAGGTAAGCCTCGGCGAACAGTGAATCCAGGGCAATGGCCTTGCTGAAGTGGTCCAGTGCCTCTTCAAAGTGATTGATCACCCCTTTCCTGATCCCGGCACTGAAAGCCTCCCTGGCCATCCGGCGATCCCGCTCAGCAGGCTGCATAGCAAGGAGCAGAAGAGACAGCAGGAGAATGGGAAGCTTAATAAAGCCGCGGAGTGACATGGTGTAATGCTTTATGATTCAGGCCATATAACCTCTACGCTTAATAACGTATTCGCATTTGGTCAAAGGTACCGTCCTCGATGATCTCAATGGCTTTCAGAAAGGCCGGATCCTGCTGCATGATGATCTGCGTGAATGCAGAAAAGTCAAACAGGTTACGAGCCACCAAAGCCTTCAGCTGGTTCATGATGTAGTCAACCGCTTCTGCAGACTCTTCCTCCTCACCGGGTTCTATGTCCCGTTCGGCAGCGTACTCATGCAATTCCTCCAGCAGGGCCTCATCCACCACAAAGCCCTCAATAAAGCTTTCCAGGTCAGGATATTGCTCACTCAAGCGCTGCCGGTGAAGATTGGTATATTCAATGCCAAAGGTGTTCATGATGCCCCTGCGCATCATGCGCGAATAGTACTCAGACACCCTGTTTGTATCCAGCGGAATGAAAAAGTCTGGCATAATCCCCCCCCCACCGTAAACCACGCGTTGGTTCCGTTTTGTGCTGTATTTCAGGGAGTCGGGAAAGCTGATCTTGTCGGGACTGACCAGCTCACCTGAACTGAGTCGCTCTGACAGGTCCCTGTAATACTCCTCCGCACCCTGCTCATAAGGTTTCTGGATGTTACGGCCGGTGGGCGTGT
>SKNE01000239.1 GCA_007120675.1 Bacteroidales bacterium | reverse complement strand
TGGCCGGCTTCTTTTCAATGTTTTCAATGGTGAAAATGGCCTCGCGGCACTTTTCCAGGAAGGCCCTGGCCTCCTCCTTGGTCTTGAAGCGTTCAGACAAGTCGGCTTTCACCTGGGCCTTTTGTCCGTCATGCGTTACATCGAAGAGGGCACTCACGCGATAGGCCGATGAGGCCTTGAAGGCCTGGATCTCCTTCTCCCGTTCGACGATCAGGCGTACAGCCACCGACTGGACGCGTCCTGCCGATAGCGCCGGCTTCACCTTCTTCCACAAAAGTGGCGACAACTCAAAACCCACCAGGCGGTCCAGTACACGCCGGGCCTGCTGGGCGTTCACCAGGTTATGATCGATCCCGCGGGGACTTTTTATGGAGCTGGTGATGGCCTGCTTGGTGATTTCGTGAAATACGATGCGCTTATAACGCCCTTCCTCCAGCTGCAGGCTGTCAGCCAGGTGCCAGGAAATGGCCTCTCCCTCACGGTCCTCATCAGTGGCCAGCCAGATGGTCTCTGCCTGTTTGGCCAGTTTTTTCAACTCTTTCAATACCTTGTCCTTGTCGCCAGGGATCTCATATTGCGGCTTAAAGCCTTTGTCAATGGCCACACCAAGGGTGCTGGTGGGCAGGTCACGTATGTGTCCGAAGCTCGACTTTACCGTAAAATCCTTTCCTAAAAAGCCTTCAATGGTCTTTGCCTTTGCGGGCGACTCCACGATGACCAGGTTCTTTGCCATAAGCATTGTTTTTGGAAGGGCAAAAGTAATAAAATAATTGGGGATGATCTTTCGCCGGTGAGGCGTGTTCTTTGCTAACGGACCGATCGGCGTCCCGGGCGGCTTGTTTTATTTGCGTATTTTTGCATCGCCCGGGAGCGTACGGGAAGTGTGGCGGACAATGGCCGCAGGGGCCAGGTTCAGTATGGATTGGTTAGAGGTATAAGGCGCTGTAAAGTGGTTTTTTATGAGCGGATTGAGCGGCAAAAAACGAGTGTACCTGGAGACGTATGGTTGCCAGATGAACTTCTCTGACAGCGAGATCGTGGCGTCGGTGATGACCGATCACGGCTTCACGGTCACGGAGCGCCAGGAGGAGGCGGACGTGGTCTTTCTCAACACCTGCTCCATCCGTGACCATGCGGAACAGCGCGTGCTGAACCGCCTGAGGGAGCTGCAACACCTTCGCAAAAAACGTCCGGGCATGATCATAGGCGTGCTTGGCTGCATGGCTGAACGCCTGAAAACGGCCCTCCTTGAGGAGTCCGAGCTGGGCATGCGCATCGACATGGTGGTGGGTCCCGACGCCTACCGGCAGCTTCCCTCCCTGATGCTGGATGCCGAGCAGGGCCAGGCCGCCATCAACGTGTTGTTGTCGGCCGACGAGACCTATGCGGACATCAGTCCCGTGCGCTACGGGGGCAACGGGGTCTCCGCCTTTATCTCCATCATGCGCGGCTGTGAAAACTACTGCGCCTATTGTGTCGTCCCGTTTACGAGGGGACAGGAACGCAGCCGCGACCCCCTGTCCATCCTGGGGGAGGTGCAACAACTGGTGGATGCAGGCTATCGTGAGGTGACCCTGCTGGGGCAGAACGTCAACTCTTACCGCTGGAAGGATCCGGACACATTGGCAGAGACCACCTTCAGCGACCTGCTGGCAGAGGTGGCCGCCACAGACCCACTCCTGCGCCTTCGCTTTGCCACCTCCCATCCCAAGGACATCCCCGACCGCCTGCTCCACACCATGGCGGCCCACCAAAATATCTGCCGGGCCATCCACCTGCCTGTCCAATCGGGCAGCAGCCGGGTGCTGGCGCGGATGAACAGGAAATACAGCCGGGAGGACTACCTGGAAAGGGTCGCCGCCATCAGGGCCATCCTTCCCGGATGCGCCATCAGCACCGACATCATCACCGGCTTCTGCGGCGAAACGGAAGAGGACCACCGGGAGACGCTCTCGCTGATGGAGGAGGTGGGATTTGATTACGCCTACATGTTCAAATACTCGGAGCGTCCGGGCACGCTGGCCGCCAAAAAGTTCAGAGATGACGTGCCCGACGGGGTGAAGTCGCGCCGGCTGACAGAGGTGATTGAGCTGCAGCAAAGTTTGAGCATGGCCAGCAACCGGCGCGACCTCCACAGTGTGCAGGAGGTGCTGGTGGAGGGGTACTCACGGCGATCGGAAAAGCAGATGATGGGCAGGTCCTCCCACAATAAGGTGGTGGTGTTTCCTTCCGGTGACCACCAGTCCGGCGACTATGTGCAGGTGCGCATCACAGGCTGCTCCTCTGCTACGCTAAAGGGTGAGGCCATTTGAACCGGCATACATTATATATTATACCGCCGGTTTATTGTGTGCCCCCGGCTTGGTTATGAAGGCGTCTCCCGGCAGAATCATACGGCACCCCCGGCTTCGCTTCCTGTATTCCGGAGCAGCGCCTCCGCCACCCGGAGGTCGGTCTTTGTGGTGACCTTGATGTTTTCCTTTGCCCCATCCACCAGGAACAGGCGTTCTCCCCGCGACTCCAGCACGCTGGCATCATCTGTGAACCGCTCATGGTAGTTCTGCTGGTAGGCCTCCTTGATGAGGGACGACCTGAAGCACTGGGGTGTTTGCACCAGCCGCAGCGTTTCCCGGTCAAGGGCTTTGCTCATGGCGTGCCCGGCCAGTCGCACCGAGTCCTCCACGGGCACCACCGGAATGGCGTTCCCAAACAGCGTTGCATAATGAAAGAGCCTGCTGATCAGCTCTTTTGGAACCACAGGCCTTGCCCCGTCGTGGATGGCCACCAGGGCGCCGCCGGGGATATGGCGGAGTCCGTTTTTCACCGAGTGAAAGCGGGTGGGACCACCCAGGGCCAGGCGGTGTTTGATCAGGACCTTGTGCTCCTTGCAGGCTGTTTGCCAGTGATCATGGAATGCTTCGGGCAGGACAACCACGATGTGGATGTCGCGTGCATACGACACAAAGGCTTCCAGTGCGTGAACCAAAAGCGGTTTGCCCAGGAGGGGTGAAAACTGCTTGGGGGGGGATGAGCCGAAACGCAATCCCATGCCGCCGGCTGTGATGAGCACGTGTTTGTCCATGTCGCCTCTGGTTGGTCGGGGATTAGCTCCTTATTGTTCGGGGACTAGCTCCTTGCCGCCTGGTGTTCAGTTTTTTGTTGTTCGGTGATCAGCCCCTTATTTGTCGAGGATCAGCATGGCATCACCGTAGGTGAAGAAGCGGTACTTTTCCTTCACGGCCACCTTATAGGCTTTCATCAGCAGGTCGAAGCCCGCATAGGCCGCCACCATCATCATCAGGGTCGACTGTGGCAGGTGGAAGTTGGATACCATGCTGGTGGCCACGTTGAACTCAAAGGGGGGGTAGATGAATTTGTTCGTCCAGCCCTCGTAAGGCTTGAGCTGGCCGGTGATGGATACCGAGGACTCCATGGCACGCATCACGGTGGTACCGATGGCACAGACCTGCTTGCCATTTTCCTTGGCTTTGTTCACCATCTGCGCGGTCTTTTCCTCGATGATGAACTCTTCGCTGTCCATCTTGTGCTTGCTCAGGTCCTCCACATCCACATTACGGAAATTGCCCAGTCCGGCGTGCAGGGTGATTTCGGTAAAATCAACCCCTTTGATTTCCAGCCGCTTAATCAGCTCGCGACTGAAATGCATACCCGCAGTGGGGGCTGCCACGGCCCCTTCGCGCTTGGCAAAAACAGTTTGGTAGCGGTCTTTATCCTCTTTGTCGACCGGCCGGTTGATCAGCTTGGGCAGGGGGGTCTCGCCCAGCGACTCGATGGTCTTTTTGAACTCATCGTAGGTGCCGTCAAACAAGAAGCGCAGCGTTCGCCCCCTGGAGGTGGTGTTATCAATCACCTCGGCCACCAGGTTGTCGTCTTCACCAAAATAGAGCTTGTTGCCTATCCTGATCTTGCGGGCCGGATCCACCAGCACGTCCCACAAGCGCGCCTCCCGGTTCAGCTCCCGGAGAAGGAACACCTCAATGCGGGCACCTGTCTTCTCCTTGGTGCCATAAAGGCGGGCAGGAAACACCTTGGTGTTGTTGACCACCATCACGTCTCCGTCATCAAAATAGGAGAGAAGGTCTTTGAACACCTTGTGTTCGATCTTGCCCGATTTCTTGTGAAGCACCATCAGCCTGGATTCGTCCCTGTTGGGAGAAGGCCTTTCGGCCACCAGGTCGACGGGCAGGTTAAACTTAAACTGTGAGAGCTTCATGGCGCAGCTTTATATGGGTCGATAGAAAAATATGGGGCATCCCCGGAAGGGCTTGCAAAGATAATACACAGACCCCCCCTTTGTCAATAGCTTTATGCTTATTTGGCAAAAAAACCGGTTTACAGAAGTGTCGCTTCCACCGCTCAGGACATTGTCCCGGAAGCCGTTTCATCCCCGGGGTGGATGTCCGCTTTCCCGTCAAGTTGTGTCAGCAGGTACTCCTGGATCTCCTCCATGGCCAGGGCGTTGTCCACGTGAAAAGGTCTGATTTCCGTGCGGCGCAGGCTGGACAGGAAGGCCCCCGTACCCAGGCACTCCCCGTAATCCCTTGCCAGTGCGCGGATGTAGGTGCCTTTGCTGCACTGCACGTGAAAGTCCACCGTGGGCAGGCTGATTGATGTAAGCTGGAATTTGGTGATGTGGACCGGTGTGGGCTTCAGCTCACTGGTCATTCCCTGCCGGGCCTGGTTGTAGGCCCGTTCACCGCCAACCTTCTTGGCTGAATACTGGGGAGGCATCTGCATCTGGGGTCCGCTCAGCTTTTCGGCGCAGGCTGTCAGCCTGTCGGCTGGCAGGTGGTCCACAGGTCTTTTTTCCGACGGGGTTGTTTCCAGGTCGTAAGACGGACTCGTCTGGCCGAGGACAAAAGTGCCGGTATAGCTTTTATCCAGCTCGCGAAACCGTTCCATCAGCTTGGTGGACCTGCCTGTGCAAATGATGAGCAGTCCCGTGGCCAGGGGATCCAGGGTGCCCGCGTGACCTATCCTTATCTTTTTTATTTTCAGCCGGTAGCGCAAGATGGACTTGATTTTGTTTACCGCATCGAAGGAGGTCCACCGGTAGGGCTTGTCCACCAGCAGGATGCGACCGTTCAGGTAAGATTCGCGCAATTGGTCTGTGTCCGTCATTCCTTGTCAGCTATGGCGTGGCAGAAGGGCATCCGGTGGCCCGTTCCCGTTTGAACTGGTATTTGCGGGGGGCGGTCATTATATGCTCCCGGCGATGATGGCGGTGATCCCGACGATCAGGCAGTATATGGAGAAATATTCGATCTTGCCCCGCCTGACGATGTTCAGCATCCAGCGGCAGGCAACCACGCCTGCCAGGAAAGCGGCGATCGCCCCGATGATCATCGGGGTGGTGTCCATGGCACCGGTGCTGGCCTGTTCAGAAATGCTCAGCACCTTCAGGAAATTGGCTCCGAAGATGGGTATCAGCACCATGAGGAAGGAGAAGCGGATGGCCTGGCTCCTTTCGATGCCAAAGAAGAGGGCCGTGCTGATGGTTGCCCCGCTTCGGCTGATCCCGGGCAGGATGGCCAGGGTTTGGGCCAGGCCGATCACCAGGGCGCTTTTCAGGGTGACCTCTTTGTTGTTTTTGGGCACAAAGCGGGTGATCAGCAAAAGGGTGGCGGTGACCAGCAGCATCATCCCCACGAAGGCCACCCTGCCTTCAAAAATGTGCTCTATCTGCTCCTCAAACAGCAGGCCCACGATGGCGGTGGGGATGGCCGAGGCCAGCAGCAGGAGGGTGAATTTCATCTCGGCATTCCAGCGGAAGCGGAAAAAGTTGGTGATGAGCGACAGGATGTCGTTCCGGAACACCACCACCACACTCATGAAGGTGGCGCCGTGCACGATGATGTTGAAGGTAAAGAAGTCGTGGGGGTCCTCCAGTCCGAACAGGGCACCACCCAGCTCCAGGTGTCCGCTGCTGCTCACGGGCAAAAACTCGGTCAGGCCCTGCAAGAGGCCGAGAATAAGCGCTTCAATCCAGCTCATGGGGATGGTGTTTTATTGTTTTGTGGCTTTGGTGCCCTTTTTTTCGTCCGGTGCCTGCCTGGCGTGACGCGATTTCTTCATGATGGCGTAGATCTGTACAGCGTAACCAGCCAATACCAGCAAGGGCGCCAGGGTGAGCCGGCGGAAGCTGAATATGGCATCGCTGAACACTTCCGGGTCGTCACTGCCTCCACCGATCATCAGGAGAAAGCCAATGGCGGTGATCAACAAGCCGATGATCAGCCACATGTATTTGTGCCGGTCGAAGAGCAGCACACTGCCTTGTTTTTTCATCATCAATAATAATATAGGAAGTCGGTTTTAATTTTCAGGTATTTACGCACGGCAAAGAAGGTGGAGATCCAGCTGATGACCACCCCCAGCAAGAACACACCGGCAAAAAGGACCAGGAGCATGTCGGTCTCGTAAAAAGAGGCCAGCTCGGGAATTTGGCGCTGGCCGGCGTAAAGGGTGCCTGCCAGCAGGGCA
>SKNE01000236.1 GCA_007120675.1 Bacteroidales bacterium | reverse complement strand
CAGCCAGGACTTTTCCCGGCACTTTTGCCCGGGCCGGACATTCACCTGTGGTTAGCTGGTCAGATGGCCTCCATTAGCAGGCACCACCTAGAAATAACGGCCAACCGCGTGCTCTATTTTGCTGATTGGGTGAAAAGCAGTCCGCACGCTGCTTCTATATCCTGTCCGCGCGATTTACGGATGGTGGTCCTGATACCTTTGCCCTCCAGGGCTTCCTTAAAGGCATTGATGCTCTCTTGCCGGGGCGACTGAAGCGAACTGCCGGGGATTTTGTGAAAGCGGATCAGGTTGATCCGGCAGCTGATCCCCTGGAGCAGGCGTGCCAGTGCATTGACGTGCTCTTTGCTGTGATTCAAATCGCTGAATACGATGTACTCGAAGGATACCCGCCTTTGTCTTTCTGCCGGGTGACGGCGCAGGCTATCCAGCAGTTGTGAGAGCGGATGCGCTTTTTCCATGGGAACCAGCTGACGGCGCTCCTCATGGAATGGTGAGTGCAGGCTGATGGCAAGCCGGCATTTGCTCCTTTGCAGGAATTGGTCCAGGGCAGGCAGGATGCCGATGGTGGAAACGGTGATCCGCCTTGGGCTCATACCCGGGCCATAACCGGCGCAGAGGATATCCAGGCTACCAATCACCTCCTCCAAGTTGTCCAGGGGTTCTCCCATCCCCATGTAAACAATGTTGGTCAGCAGGTTGCTTTCCGGGACGTGCAGCACCTGGTTGACAATTTCTCCGGCACTCAGCTGCCCTCTGAGACCCTGCCTGCCGGTCATGCAAAAGCTGCACCCCATCCTGCAACCCACTTGTGACGATACACAGAGGGTATGCCTTTTCCCCTCCGGAATATAAACAGCCTCCACATAGCCACCGGAAGAAACAGGAAAGAGGTACTTCTTTGTTCCGTCGGTCGACACGCGCACATCGGAAGGCTCAGCAGTGCCCGGCTCAAAAGAAGCATTCAACTCAGCGCGTATGGCTTTCGACAGGTTGGTCATCGACTCAAAATCCTTTGCCCGGTGGACATAAAGCCATTCGGCCAGCTGCCGGGCTACATAGGTCGGCCAGGACCTGCCGGCAACCAAATCGGTCAGTTGAGGCAAGGTTTTGCCCAGAAGCGCTTCTTTTTTCACCTCCTTTGTCATGCGGGTAGTTTTTGGCCAGGCTGAGCCTGTTGTCCTGCAAAGGTAAGATGAATCCACGGTTTTACTACTTTTGTTCTCAACCAGGCAACAAGCCTATCATCAACGTCGGGATCGTATGAAACCATTGAACAGTTTTCTTTTGGCCGCGATGCTTTATCTGTGTGCCCAAACGGCCTGTGGGGCGGACGTCCAGGGCGCCGGATACAGACCGGACTCAAGCGGCCCCATCATCCAGTCCGTCGATGCTGAGCAGTCGGTCAACCCATTGCACAAGGGGGAGAGGGTGGTGTATTTCAAGATCGGACAGGGGGTCTCCTTTGGTCGCTTGCTGGATCAGCGCATGTCGAACCTGCATTATACCGGTCCGGGTGCGCTTCTCTCATTCAGCCGCCACCTTGTTTCTCCCGACCATGTATCTACCCTGACCTTTGCCCGCGTGGGCTTTCAATACAGCCAGCCGGCCCATGAGGGGACACAGGTATACAACCCTGTTTTTGGCTTTCGCTACATGCAGATGAGAAGACTCCAGACCAGCTGGCCTGTCGAAGTGTACCTGGGAGGACAGGCGGATGTTTTTGCCAACATCCGGCTTATCCCTGCCTTGAGCAATTCATCGCTTTTTTCTGATGTGGTGGCTGAAATGCAGCCCAGGGGGCGGATTGGCTTATCGCCTGTGCTGTTTCAACGGGAATGGCTGATCGATCTTGAACTCTCTGTATCCTTGCTGGCCTATGGTTTGCAACTGCCTGAATACGCCACCATATTTCAGATCGGGGAGGATGGCAGAAGCCGGATGAATGATACTGCACCCATGCTGCTGCACCCCGGCAATTATGCCCGCCTGGGAACTGGCCTCTTCTGGCACGACAGTTTTGGCGGTGCAGATAATCCGAACCGTTTTCGCATCGGCTACGCCTGGGAATATTACAGGATTCATGGCCGCCACGACCTGAGTGTGTACAATGCCAGTCACCAGCTGGTACTTCAATTGTTTTTCCGGGTGAATTAATGTTTTCACAGCCACCAAGGGATCGTGGCAATGTCAATGACAGTCTGAATCATGTTTACAGGCGACAAAGCCTAAAAACAACTGCAAAATCAGCCAAAGATGAATACAACGCTGCAAATCAATCCCGGGCCCAGGAGCCATCGCCTCGGCCTCCTGGCCATCCTGGCAGGCTTGATCATGCTCCATGGCTCCTGTGAAAAGCTTTTCATGGAGGAGGACGCCGGTCGCGATCCGGTGACGGTCTTTGAGGAGATATGGACATTTGCCGATCGCCACTACTCTTTTTTTGAGGAGAAGGGGGTGGATTGGGACGCGGTGTATGATGAATACAGGCCCAGGGTGCAGCCCGGGATGAACTCCATTGAGCTGTTCGATCTCTGCGCCGATATGCTTTATGAGCTGCGCGACGGTCACGTGAACCTGGTGAGCTCCTTCGACAGGTCACGCTACTGGCAGTGGTATCTTGACAGGCCCGAAAACTTTTATTACGCCATCATTGAGCGTCACTATTTCAAAGGGCGTCAGCGTTATGTGGGGCCATTGCAGTTTGCCTTCCTTCAGAACAACGTGGCCTACGTCTACTATCCCAGCTTTGCACAAGGGGTCAGCGAGGGAAGCCTCGATCTGATCATCAACAGCCTGGGCAACTCCCCGGGCCTGATCATCGACGTGCGTTCCAATGGAGGGGGCGATCCTACCAATGGGAGTGATATCGCGTCGCGCTTCACGGAGAAAAAAGTGTTTGTGGGCACCAATTACGTGAAAAATGGACCGGGGCACGAGGATTTCCGTTCCTACCCGGTGTACATTGAACCCCATGATGGCTTGCGTTACGACGGACCCGTGGTGGTGCTGACCAATCGCAGGAGCTACAGCGCCACCACCTATTTTGCCCAGTACATGCGTGAGCTGGAGAATGTCACCCTGGTCGGCGACACCACTGGCGGGGGAGGTGGACTGCCGGCTTTCTGGGACCTGCCCAATAACTGGTTGCTGCGGGTGTCCAGCAGCCGCTTTTACGATCCCGGTGGACAAAGCATAGAGCCCGGTGTTCCGCCCCATATTCTCGCAGAAATACCTGAGGTTTCGGATAGCCTGCCGCTCACCGAAGACCCCATCCTGGAGCGCGCCATCCAGCGGATTTTAACCGGCCGGTGATTGCTGAGGCGGCGTAGTTTGACCAGGTTCTGTTCAGGACATTTCAGGCTGGAAGTGTCTGCTGACGTTTCCGTGTGTTTTCCCTGCCCCGTCACAGGCAGCACCCCGGATGCCAGGAACGCCTTAGCCCAGCTTTTTCTTGTTACCCCTTTTTTGCGGATCCTTTTGCATCCATCCGTTCAGGTAGGATACCAGCAGGAAGGCCAGGACGATGGCTGCTGCGGCCCAGATGGACCACCACAGGCCCAGGCCAATCACGATGAAGGGCGCCGTAGCGGTGATGAATCCGCCCCCCAGGAAGGGCTCGTAAAGCATCTGCTTGAAGCCAAAGGCCTGGGCGGTATCTGTTTTATAGTGGGGGTCCACCAGCCTGAGAAGCAGCAGTCCCATGGCCGTGACCCCGCTCTGCATGCCATACTCCGTCACCCCGCGCTCCAGCCAGTTATAGGGGAACATCCGTGGGGCAAGGTATACCAGGGAGAAGAACAGCCAGGCGATCCCCGCCGCCATGAGGATCAGGAATGGCCAGAGGTTTTCCACGAACAGGTCCAGGCGGATGGAGGCGATGGCCGCCACCACTAGCACATCCAGTGAAAAGCCCAGGATGCGTTCGAAGGTCAGCCTGTCGTAATACTGGCTCACCTTCAGGGGCACCGAGAGGGCTTGTACGATCATTCCGCCCATCATGGCCAGGGGGAAGAGGGGGAATCCGCCCAGGATGGGGTGGATTTGCCGGACCCCTGCCAGCATGACCCATCCGATGAGGATGGCCAGTCCGACGATGGCAAAGTGGAAGGCCAGGGGTTCGATGGACTCCGACGCCACCGTGGCCCTGGATGAGGTGAAACGTTCTTTCTCCGGGATGAGTCCCACCTTCTTGAACTGGGGAATCCCTTTTTTCTCGCTCAGGTTCACGCAATAGCCCTTTCGGATGGCAATATTGATGTAGAATACCCCACCCACCACGGCGGTGATGATGCCCACGGTGGCCGACATCTGCGCCAGGGCCGACCCGGCCGGGAAACCCAGCTCTGCAAAGACTTGGTGCATGCCCGCCGCCGTACCGTGTCCCCCGGCAAACCCGATCTCCAGGATGGTGGCAAAAATGGGCGGCACATCAAATAGCGGCACCAGCAAAAGGGCGGTCACCAGCATGGCCACCAGGTATTGACCGCTGCCCACCACCATACCAAAACAGAGCTGGCTGCCTCCTTGCTCCCACATGGTCTTGATGCCGGGAATCATCACCCCCAGGAAGAGGGTGGCAAACACGATATTGATGAGGAGTCCGGGAATCTGCCGCCAGGTGTCGAATAAAAATTCCGGCAACAGATCCAGCAGGTAGGGCCCGAAAATCAGTCCCAGGAAGCCACCAATGATGGAGGCGGGCAGGAAGATGCGCTGGAACAGGGCTACGCGGGCCCTCAGTATCTTACCAGCCAGGAGAAACAAAAGCAATATGCACAAACTGAAAAATACTCCGGTCAGACCTTCCATGGTGTGGGGTTTTGTTGGGACAAAGAAAACCATTTTATTTTGAATCAATGCACCCGCTTCTGAGGGCGAAGGTTTTTTTCAACCTGGTGGTCACCTTAACCGATTTTTTCATACATTGCAAAACCTGACATGTGAGATTCAAACCACCCCATTGTTCCATAAACAACCAATACCATGAAAACAGCGATACTGAGCGTACTTGTGTTCCTTTTTCTGTCCCCCGAAATCACGGGCCAGACCCCTGCAAGCCAGGCATTCCTCGGTGAGGATGGCCGTGTGCTGACCCGGGAGCTGCTGCTTGAACCGGCAGACCTTACCCTGCAACCCCGCAATGGGGGCTATGGGCAGGAGGACTCCTGGCCCATCCGTGTCCCGGCCCACCCCAACTTCAAGAGCTTCAGGGGGGTCACCCTGGCCGACATGGACGGCGACGGGGTGGAGGAGATCCTTGTCTCCGCCTTCAACCGCCTCCACGTTTTTAAAGGCAGCGGCGAGCTCCTCTGGTCCTTTACCCTCACCGGTACCGCCACCTACCCGCCCTCAGTGGCTGATGTGACGGGCGATGGCCATCCCGAGGTGGTGGTCTTCACCGGGGGCATTCCCAATAACGGCCGGGTATACCTCTTCGATGCGGCAGGCAATGTGATGCCGGGCTATCCGCTGAGCTATAACAACCAGTGGATCCTCAGTGCACCGGTGGTGGCCGACCTGGATGGCGACGGACAGATGGAGATCATCTTCGGCATACGCACGGTCAATGAGCTGCACGTGATCAAAGCCGACGGCACCCCCCTTAACGAAAACTGGCCGGTGACCCTGTCTGCCATCCCCGCCTTCACCCCTTCGGTGGGTGACCTGGATGGCAACGGTCAACTGGAGATCATTGCTTCCGGATCCAACGGCATGCTCTATGCCTTCGACCTGGACGGCCAGGATAAGCCTGGCTTTCCCGTGCAGGCCGCTTCAACGGGCTTTTCTTATCAGTCGCCACTGCTGGTGGACTTCGACGGTGACGGTACGCTGGACATCGTAGGGGCCACCCACGGCAACGCCCCGGAATATTATGTCCGAAAGTACGATGGCACCTATCGTACAGGCTGGCCCGTGGCCGTCCCCGGCGGCGGGTGGACCTACCATCCGCCCACTGTGGTGGATATCAATGAGGATGGCCACTTCGAGATCTTCACTGCCAAGCCGGTGAGTGACACCCCCGCGCCCATGCTCTTCGGCTTTGATCCGGGCGGAGAGATGCTGGAACATTTTCCCATTACAAAGGCCGGCGGACTGGAGGGCTTTATCACGGTGGCCGATCTGGACGGCGACGGAGAGCTTGAGCTGATCTTCGGCAGCAATATGATGGTGGAGGGCCAGGGCTTCATCCACGCCTGGAAGACCGATGGCAGCGGACAGCTGGATGGATTCCCCCTGCGCCCCGATGGTTTCACCTTCATGAACGGGGCCAACCTGGGCGATGTCACCGGCGACGGCCTGCTGAACCTGGTGGCCTTGTCCTATGAGCAGACTTTCCAGGTGACCGACTCCACGGTGATCAATGTATACCATACCGGCATCCCCATGGCCGATGCCAGGGTGCGTTTTGCCACCTATAAGGGTTCCAATACCCGGACGGGCCTTGTCTTGCCCCACGAAGAACCGGAGCCGCGCTACATAACCGCCGTGCAGGAATTCGACCTGTTGAGTGT
>SKNE01000138.1 GCA_007120675.1 Bacteroidales bacterium | reverse complement strand
GGACGTGTCGGGCCTGACGCAGACCTGCCGCATGCGTTACGACCATATCGATATTCCGCCGGTCGTGCCCCACGTCACGCGCATCGAGCTTCATGGCGGACGTTGCAGCTGTGGAAGGCGCTTCAGGGCCGCGCCACCGGCGGGGATGACCCCGGGAACGCCGTTCGGACCCAACATCCACGCCCTGCTCGCCTATCTGCACCATAGCCATCACGTTGGTTTCGAGCGACTGGCGCGGCTTGCGACCGAGTTGTTCGGGTTGAAGATCTCTGAGGGCGCCATCGCCAACGCCCTGCACGGGCTGGAGACCACGCTCGAAGCCCAGCGCGCCGAAATCCTTGAAAAACTCCGCACCGCTGAGGTTGTCTGGTCGGACGAGACCACGACCCGCATCAACGGACGCATGCATTGGCATTGGGTGTTCGTCACGCCCGAGGCCGTCCTCCATGAGGTCGCCCCGCGCCGGGCGCGGGCGGTGGCCGAGGCGGCGATGGGCGGCCACATGCCTGCCGTCTGGATCTCGGACCGGTATGCCGGCCAGCAGGAGATGGCGGCGGCCCATCAAGTGTGTCTCGCCCACGTGCTGCGCGACGTCCAATTCGCCATCGACAGCGGCGACGACGTCTTCGCGCCGGCGCTCGCGAAACTGCTGGCCTGGACGATCCGTGTCGGAAGACGACGCGAACAGCTGAAGGACAGCACGCTGCAGCAATATCGGATCAAGGCAGACAACCGGCTCGACCGGCTCCTGGAGAAATCCGCGCCCCATCCTGCCGGACGCAAACTGCAGAGGCAGATGAAGGCATGGCGGAGCAAGTTCTTCGTCTTCCTCGAAGATCGCCGCGTCAGTGCGACCAACAACGTCGCCGAACGCGAGATCAGGCCTTCGGTTGTGTTCCGGAAGGTCACCGGCGGCTTCCGCTCCGAATGGGGGGCCCGCGTCCACGCCAGCTACCGGTCGGTCACCAGCACCGCAGGCATCGCTGGCCGCACCGCCTTCGACACGCTGCGTGGCCTCGCGAAGACACCCTTGACGCCCGTCCCCCAGAAGGCCTGAAGTCAATCACAGAAGGAGTTACGTTTTTTAGCCAAAACGGCTTTTGACACCATGTTCAAATCGCCTACTGCACCATCCTCCGTAACTTCCAATATGTTCATCCCACAATTATATAATGTGTCGTATAAAATATATTCAGGTATTACATGCATCTCCATCCCTTTTGCTTCTGTCTTTAAATGATCTTTTACAGAATAATTGTAGTCTTTCGAATATGTTGGCACTTGTATGTAGATATGCCCCCCAGGCTTCACACAAAATGTAAGTAATTTTATAATTTCAACAATTATCGGCGGAGGGTTGTGCTGTAAAACAATAAGAGAAAAAACAAGATCAAACTCACCAAGTTCCTTAATATCACCTAATGATTGTATTTTTTTAAATTCTATATTATTAATATTAAGTTCCTTACATAATTTATTCGCAGCATCAAGGTGCGATTCCGAAATATCAACAGCAGTAACATGTTTTATTTTTTGCGCCATCGAAATTGAAAGTCGGCCAACGCCACACCCAAAATCAAGAGCTGTATCTATTTTCTCAAACGCGATGCCACTACGCGATAACGCAGCTTTAATTCGTTGAACATCCCATTCGCCCATCTCAAGAAACTTATTTTTATTCTTTTCAAAATTAATTTCCCGAAAATTATTATCAGTTATGACTGACCAGTATACTTCTTCTTTGCCGAGTTTTGACCACGTGTCTTCAACACGCCTCAAGAGTCTTAAGAAATTTTCTGAATCCGTATCAATTTCGATATTCATCGGAGGAGCTGTGGCATGCCGCATAATTATCGAATAATAATCATCTTTCTTTAAAATAAAATTGATATATTTGTTTTTATAAATAGAATTTTTTATTTTTTGAATAGCTGCTTTTGTAATTTTTTTCATAACTCATGTCCTCCACACACGTTATTTTACACCTCGACGCATCCAGAACGCGCCCCCGTGCCTTTGGATTTCATTGGACACATCCCAATCAAATAATTCCTGTATTTTTTCCCACATATGATCGTTACGACACATATACCAAGCCGGAAACTCTATCGAGTCGCCATTTCCGCCACCAAGGATGTATGATGCAAGTAAATACTGCTCGCTGTAAAATCTCTGAGCCCAAGCCTCTGGATAGTCATAAGGTAAAAATATATCATGAATACCATAATAGCATCCTTCAGGGAGGGCATTCAAATGCTCAATAAAAAACACTGTTGCATCACTATTTTGAAATGTTCTATGACTCCCATCAAGGAAAAAAACATCGTTTCCATTTAATTTAGAAAAGAAATCATAAGATACATCCTCGAATGGAAGGCGAATAACTTCATGACATAATTCATCAATATCTGCTCGTGGGGCTGGATCTATTGAGATAATTTTTGTCGCAAGCTGATGGTCATCAATTGCGCGCCGTGCGAATTTTGTTGAAGTGCCTGACCCTATCTCAATATAACGAGAGGGCTTGGTAGAGGCGATTAATGAATATAGAAATGCTGCATCCAAGCCTGGAAACATGTCATTTTCCCAAACTGGCTCACAAGAAGTTGAACTTTGCAGTGGTATTTTCTCTAAAAACTGTTTATATTTTGAGATATTATTTATGTGATTGCTGTATGTATTTTTATTAGACTCAATCGAATTGATAATAAATTTCCCCCCAAAACTATTTTCCATTGGTCGGCAATGTGGATTAACTGGATAATCCAGTAAAATAGTTAATGGATCATGGGAATTATTGACTTCTAAGTTCGCACGAACATGATGTTGATTTGGATAATTCTGCAAGTATTTTTTTATTTTATTTAATGGATTGAACATTAACTTGGCTCTTTCTCTGTGAGCAATGTCATGTATCATGTACATGATTTAGGGTGACCAAGGTGAAATTATCAGAAATATGCGAGAAAACTCAACCAAAAAGTAGAGCATCTATAAATTCGCAGTATTTGCGTGAAGCAATTTTAAGATGTAATTTGCTCCAAATCGCTGCGCTATGCAAATGCAGCGAGTGTGTTGTCAGGCGAGCGCATGTAGCGCTCGGGCACACCCCGCACCTTGTTTGGCAACAGCGGCGGGATGATACCCATCCTTCATCAATCAGCTCCTGGCCGGCACAGCATGGGCCCTCTTGCTCAGAGAGTTTGAATCGTCTTGTCCTCAAGCATGGCATTCTGGCCTTTTTTATAGGAGGTAGTAAGCATTAAGACACATGGCTATGCAAAATTATAAATATAGTATTGCTATATATATAAATTTAAAATTGTATTTTGGTTATGCTCGCCAGCGTTTTTACACCCTCCACATGGCTCTAATTGACTAACATTCTGGTTCCAGTTCCAATGGGCATTTGGCGCAATCATCAGCGTCATCGATTCGACAATGGAGATCGAGAAGCCAGAAACACGAAACCCGCCACAAAGGGCGGGCTCCATGACCGGCAAGGCCGGGGGGAAATCAAAATCTTGGCGGATTTGATATTCCCCCAGCTTTAGCCCTTCGTCAAGCGGGAATCGTTGATTCTCGTAACGGGGGAGTTTTGCCGCATGAAACCGCCTCCTCCTGGCGGGTCTTCAGACCCGGGGGCGAAGCTTTGTTCAAGGACCAATTATGCCAGGCGGTGGAGACCGCGCGTGGAACGAAAGCGCTGGACGACGTGTCGCGTCTTGTCTGGCGGGGCATGGCGCAGGGCGTGCTCGATGACGATGATGCACAGATGCTCGCCGAGTTGATTCACTCTCGGCGCGAATCGCTGAAGGAGCAGTGGGATGCGGCCCGCCCCAAATCCATATTTCCGCCCAGGCGCCCTCAGCGGGCCCCTGTGCGGGCGGAGGCGATCGCCCGTCGTCGTCGGCTGGCGGCATCAGGTCCTCTGCCACCATCGATCGCGGCCCGCTTCACTGTGGGCGAGGCGGCGGTGATGCGGGTTGTTGGTGACGAGTGCCGTGATCGCGGTTTCTGTGCCCTGTCGCTTGCGGCCATTGCCGCCCGTGCCGGGGTGTGCCGCAAGCTCGCGCAGAACGCCATCCGTCTCGCCAAACGCTACGGGCTCCTCGCCGTCCAGGAGCGTCCCCGTCCCGGAAAGCCACATCTGACCAACGTCATCACCGTCATCTCAGCGGAATGGCAGCTCTGGCTGTTCCGCAGCAAGGGCGGTGAGAGGAGGGGAGGGGGAAAAAAAATCGCCCCCACGGATACAAAATCTATTCGAGATAGAAAGGTTGGGGTGGGATCGACCCGCGAGCCTCTCCGATCAAAGCCTCAGACAGCCATGAACCGGGTGAGGCGGGAATAAGAACACACGCATCACCCTGCACGATACAATCAAAAGACCTGTGATTCCGGTGCACTTCAACGCCGCGCAGGAAAGGCGTGGGCAAGACGCATGGCAGCGAAATGCTGCACCGTCCTCTGGACGTAGGAAATCGTAGCGTTTGGAACTGTATCAGCCCACCATCCGAGCCGGCAGTCCGGTCGGTATGCCCCTTCCTCTGTGGTCGGCTGGAATGTATCCGCGATCTGGTGACCTATGAGGGCATGGAAACCAGAACCTCAACGCCGTCGTGAGCGATGTCCTTCCCCGCTACCTTGACCGCGAGAGCCATGCGGCCTCACTGTGTATCATCCGCACCGAAGGGTGCCAGATCAGAGAAACCATGGCGAGAGAAGATCTCTTATCATAGGCCTGTTCTGGAGATAGCCCTTGATTGTGGCGCTGCGATACCCAGCCTACGTACCGACATCGCCCTCCCCCTGCCGAACCGGCTACACGAGATTATCAAGACTCCAAAAACCAACAGAAAATTCTCGGCTTTGTCATCAGGCAAAATCAGCCTGGGTCCAAAACTTCATATTACCCAACATGATAGCTCCCCATGCTTCTGAACGGCGATGATAATCTATGTGGACGTCGTCAGAACGACGGCGAGCAGAACGCTTGATCGGAAATCCCCGTCAACCATACCCACGCATTCGTTTGGTTTTTTCGAGGTGATCCATATAGGCATGGGCTGCGGCCGGGTCGTCAAACCATTGCTCCAGACGTTGGCCCACCCGGCTCCCGATGCGCCCCCATTCGCGCACGACGGCCCATTGGCCGAATAGCGTTCTCTGCAGCTGCAGCGCATAGAAACGCCGCTTGTTCTTCATCGGATCAATGCAGCGCAGGTGGACTGTTGTCGGGAAAAGATCGAGCTGCATCGCTCATGCCTCCTTGTCACGGCTACCCGGGCTATCTGCTTCCATACCGGCACTGCGTGCGGCGGGGATGTGCTTGTACAATGTCGAGACGGAGACACCCTGGCGGCGGGCGATCTCCTTCACGGAGATCTCGGAGTTTGCCAGAAGCGTTTTCGCCACGGCGATATCCTCGGGCGACATGGCCCTTGGTCGTCCACCGAGGCGCCCCCGGGCCCGAGCCGAAGCGAGACCCGCTGTTGTTCGCTCGCGGATGATCGATCGCTCGAATTCCGCGAGCGCCCCGAAGATGTGAAACACCAACCTCCCGCCGGATGTCGTGGTGTCGATGCTCTCGGTGAGCGAGCGAAAACCGATGCCGCGTTGTTCCAGCGCCTCGATCGTGTCGATCAGCTGACGCAGGGAGCGGGCGAGACGATCGAGCTTCCAGACGACGAGCGTGTCGCCGTCCCGCAGGAAGGTGAGAGCTTCCTTCAGGGCCGGTCGCTCACGCTGGGCACCAGAGGCCTTCTCTTCGAAGATCCGCTCGCAGCCGGCCTTTTCCAGGGCATCGAGCTGCAGCTGCGAATTTTGATCCTGTGTCGAGACACGGGCGTAGCCGATCAGCATGTCATATTCTTCCGAAAACTGGATTCTAGATTAGCTTTTCGGAACAATCAAAGCAAGGAAAAACAAGGATTTTTGAGCCTTGTAAGGTGGGAATTCGAGGGTGTTTTCGTGGCTGGCAGAGCGCCCGGTCAGAACCCGGAAAACACCATGTCGAGGGCTGAGCGGATCTCATAATCCCGATCAGAGAGATCAGCGACCGGCGCCGACTTGATCAATGTGGAGGGGATGGCCGCGAGCTCGGCTGTGTGCAGGGCATGGGGCTCGCCATTGATCTCGAAGACAGGTTCGAGACGACCGATAGGCTTCGGGCTGTCTGAGACGGGAAAGAGCGGGGCGACAACCCGCGTGCCGGTATCGATCAGATCCGTCTGGAGATCGAGCACCAACCGCGAGCCAGCGAGACGGTACACATGGAACTGTGCCATCAGGCGAGCTTCATGACCTGAAAATCGGCAAGCGGTGGACCATTGCTTTCGATCCAGGATCGACGCTCTGCGATGGCCGCAGCGTTCTCCTTCTGCCACAGCGCGACACGCGCAGCTCTGACCGCCTCGGCAAGTGCCGCATCACTGATTGCCGACACGTTGAGGCCCAGTTCCCGGGCGGCGGCGAGATTGGTCGCGTTCAGCGTGACGTTCGTACGCCGCTTCTCTGTCGTGGCCTGTGACATCGCCGTCTCCTTAT
>SKNE01000098.1 GCA_007120675.1 Bacteroidales bacterium | reverse complement strand
TTGCTTCACCAGGTCCATCATGCAGATGTCGTGGAAATACAACTCGTTGTCTATCACCTTGAACTCTTCCTGGGGGAAGTCAAAGGTTTGTTCGATCAGGTCGATGTATTTGTTTTTCATGGCAGGGCTTCATTATAGGCCAGTTAAGACCGTTCCTTGCGGTGAGCCGGCCTGCTGGCATCCATTAGGCAAAGTAAGAAAAAAAACATAAACGGACACCACATACGGGACAATTAACGTATTGCCCTCAGGCTTTTGTCAAAGCGTATATTGGCCGGGAAGCCCCTGTCGGGCGACAGGCTCAGCCAGACAAACATGGCCCTGCCCACGATATGGTCTTCGGGTACAAAGCCCCAGAAGCGTGAGTCAGCTGAGTTGTGACGGTTGTCTCCCACCATCCAGTAGTAATCCATCTGGAAGGTGTAGGTGTGGCTTGGTTCTCCGTTGATGAACATATTGTCTCCCACCACCTGCAGCTCGTTCCCTTCGTATACCTCAATGATGCGCTCATACAGGGGGATATTGCCTGCATGGATTTCCACTGTTTCCCCTTTGGCGGGTATGTAGAGTGGCCCGAAGTTGTCCTCGTTCCAGGTGAAGTCACCGTGATGGGGGAATATATGCCGTTCCCGTGAACCGGCGGGACTGATTAAGCGCTGGATTTCCAATACATAGTCAAGCTCTGTCAGCGCCTTTGCGGCCCCGGTGGTCATGGCCAGCGTATAGGTGTTGTGGTTTAGCTGTCGCCAGTCGCTAATATCCAGTCTGTTGATAATCCTTGCGGAGAGCATCCGCCCGTCTGTCGTCACCCTGTAGTTGTGTTGCACATCGGGCGGATCGGGCAGGACTTCGCCATTGATATAGATGATCCCGTCACGCATCTCGAAGGTGTCGCCCGGTATGGCCACGCAGCGCTTGATGTAGTTCTCCCTTTTGTCCACCGGCCTGCTCACCACATCGTAATGATCCCACACCATGTCCCTTCCCATCTCCTGGACCAGCCGGTAGTAGCTGATGTGCTGATCCTGGAGGGCCACCGTGTCGCCCTCCGGGTAGTGGAAGACCACCACGTGGTTGTTATCTATGCTGCGCAGGGCCGGGTAGCGGTAATGCGGCAGGCGGATCCACTCCAGGTAGGACTTGGTGTGCTCCGTAAGCGGCAGGGTGTGGTGGGCGAAGGGGAAAGCAATGGGTGTTTGGGGAATTTTCGGCCCGTAGCTCAGCTTGCTCACAAACAGGTAGTCGCCCACCAGCAGGGATTTTTCCATTGAGGAAGTGGGGATGGTGTAGGCCTCCAGCATGAAGGTGCGGATAAAGGTCGCTGCGATCACCGCGAATATGATGGCGTCGGCCCATTCGCGAAAAGCACTCTTTTTCACCATGGGTAATTTGGTGGGGTGGGTGTATCTTTCCTTTGGGGAGAAACCCAGCAGGGGAAGGAAGACAAAGGGCAGCAATACCCCCAGTGCTTGCTCTCCCAGGCCGTCGCGCCGGAAGCATTTGAGTGTTTCCACCACCATGAGCAAAACGGTGAACACATTGATGAATGGCATCAGAATGAAAATAAACCACCACAGGGGCTTATCAATGATCTTCAGCCAGACGTAGAAATTATAGAAGGGGATCAGTGCTTCCCAGCCCTTGTATCCGGCCTTGATGAATATTTTGTACAGTCCCGCCACCGAAGCAAGAAAAAAGAGGACCGTCAATAGCATGTAAATGCTCATACGCTTGATTTTAAATGTTTAAGAAATCTTTCATTGTGAACACACCCTGCTTGTCATGTACCCATTCGGCCGCCAGCAGGGCCCCTTCAGCGAAGCCCCTTCGGTCGTGTGATGTATGCTTGATCTCGATGCTGTCGATCTCCGAATCGTACACCACGACATGGGTCCCGATCACATCTTCCATGCGGTACGACTTGATGGGCAGGCTGCCCGCTTCCTTTTCCTTGCCTTCCCTGGCCCACTTGTTCAGCTCTTCACGGTGCTCTATGATGTCCCTGGCCAAACTGATGGCCGTTCCGCTGGGAGCGTCCAGTTTATGTTTGTGGTGGCTCTCGACGATGCGCGGACTGTATCCCTTCATCCCTGAGAGCATCCTGGACAGCTGCCTGTTCATCTCAAAGAAGAAATTGACCCCTATGCTGAAGTTGGATGCATGGAGCAGGCAGCCGTTCTTCTCTTCGCAGAGCCTGACCAGGGACTCCAGTTCATGGTCCCATCCTGTGGTGCCGCTCACCACGGGGATCCCCAGCTCCAGGCAGCGCCTGATGTTTCCGGGTGCTGTTTCCGGCAAACTGAACTCTATGGCTATGTCGCACTGCTTCAGGATATCCTGCGAGCTAAGCCAATCAGCTTCACTGTCAATGCGGCATTTGATGACATGCTGCCGGGACAGGGCCATTTTTTCCACGGCCCGGCCCATCTTTCCGTAGCCCAAGAGGGCGATATGCAGTGCTTTCCTGATCATGATCAAAAGCGAAATCTGAGGGTGAACAATGTATTTTGGACTGGCATATGCTGTGTGCTCCTTTCGTAGGCCCCTACGGGCAAACCCACGCTCAGGTCTTCCCCCACATCAAAGTGCATCAAATGGGCATCCACACTGGCGTCCAGGATGTTCAGAAGGTAGAGGGCGGCGGTCAGCACGTAGGTGATCTCCAGGTTGCGACGGTAATAATTCATGGCCCTCTCCAGTGCATCATCGGAATAGAGGGGGTAGTCGTCGATGGTGTTGGGGTTGCCGTCAACCCGTGCGATCCAGGCCTCCCGCCATTTGCTGTATTCGCCCTGGTTGAAACCTACAAAATAGGCCAGGGTACCGAAGCCGGCATAAATAATGGGCACCTTCCAGTATTTACGGTTGTAGATCTGTCCCAGTCCCGGCAGGGTGGCCGACAGCATGGCCGCCCTGGTGGGGGAGTTCATATAGATGTCGGGCTGGTCATTCTCTTGCTGCCTTTCCACGGAAGCATGCTGGGCCGAAAGCTGACCACCCCCTGCCATGAGGAGCAGAAAAAAGCACAGGCCTGTCAAGCCGGAGAACCTTACCACCTTTTCACCTGCTTGCCTTTCGATCCTATGGGGAGTGTTGGTTATCACCAAATGCTATGTGGGATGAATAAAGAAACTATTTGCCAAGGCGGCTCAGGATGTGTTCGAAGTGATCTTCCGATTCAAAATCGATCAGCAGGCTGCCCTTTCCCCCTTTCCTGTTTCGAATCCTGACGGAGGTCTTTAGCTTACTTTCCAGTTCCCTGCAAGCTTGAATCTGTTGCTGGCTGGCGCTCACCCTGGCCTTCTTCTTTTTCTGTTGTTCAGCCTGATCCTCTGCGTCCTCGCCGCCGTTGATGTTGTTCTGAACGATCTCTTCCACCTCCCTGACAGATAATTGCTGGGCAAGGATGTCCTGGTAAAGGTCCATCATCGTTTGAATGTCGGCGATGGACAATAGGGCCTTTGCGTGTCCCATGGTGATGAGATCCTGTCTCAGACCTATCTGTATTTCAGCCGGAAGCTTGAGCAGCCGCAAGTAGTTTGTGATGGAAGGGCGGCTCTTGCCCAGGCGTTCGCTGAGCATCTCCTGGGTCAGCTTGTGATCCTGTATCAGTTGCTGGTACCCCATGGCTATTTCAATGGGGTTCAGGTTCTCCCGCTGGATATTCTCCACGATGGCCATTTCCAGCAAGGCGCTGTCCTCGGCCAGCACGATATAGGCCGGGATATCTGTGAGTCCGGCCATCCTGGCAGCCTTTAACCGGCGCTCGCCTGAGATCAGTTGCAGCTTATTGGCCTCCAGCTTGCGCAGGGTGATGGGCTGGATGACGCCTTGCTCTTTGATGGATGCGGCCAGGTCCCTCAGGGCCTCCTCATCAAAATCGCTTCGTGGCTGAAAGGGGTTGGCCTCGATGATGTCTACCGGCACTTTGCCTACCGTACCCACGGGCAGGAGGTCCTGCTCCGCATCATAGGTTTGCTGCGACGAATAACCTGCATTGTCCAGGAGTGCACTCAGGCCTTTACCTAACGCGCGTTTTTTGGCGTTCATGATTCAATCGTTTTATCGGCTTGCCGCATTTTGGTCATGCCGTTTTTTTGTAAAATCTCCCGTGCCAGGTTCAGGTGGTTCAGTGAGCCCCTGCTCTGGGCATCGTGCATGATGATGGTTTCTCCAAAGCTTGGTGCCTCACCCAGCTTGATGTTGCGATAAACAATGGTGTCAAACACCAGGTCCTGGAAGTGCATGCGCACCTCTTCCACCACCTGGTTTGCCAGGCGCAGCCTGGAATCGTACATGGTGAGCAGGATCCCTTCGATGCTCAGGGCCGTGTTCAGGCGTGTCTGCACGATTTTTATCGTGTTCAGCAGTTTACCCAGCCCCTCCAGCGCAAAGTACTCACACTGCACGGGGATGATCACTGAATCGGCCGAGGTCAGGGCGTTCACTGTGACCAGGCCCAGGGAGGGTGAGCAGTCGATGATCACAAAATCATACTGGTCCTTCACCTTGTCGATCACCTTGCGCATCATCTTCTCCCTGTTGGGCATGTTGATCATTTCGATTTCGGCCCCCACCAGGTCAATATGTGCAGGGATCAGGTGCATATTGGGTGTGGTTGTCTCAATGATGATATCACCTGGTGGCACATCATCGATGATGCATTCGTATATGCTGGTCTTCACATGCTTGGGGTCTACACCGACACCCGAGGTGGCATTGGCCTGCGGATCGGCATCGATGAGTAGTGTTTTAAAATCCAGCACGGCCAGGCTGGCAGACAGGTTGATGGCCGAGGTGGTTTTGCCAACGCCGCCTTTCTGGTTGGCTATAGCAATGACTTTGCCCATATCTTGTATTCGGGGTATTAGGTGAAAAAAAATTTTTGAGCTGCGGCCTTGTTGGTTGACCGGGCCGAAACTCAGACAAAATTACAACTTCTGCCCGCTATTCGGGCATTTTTCGGGAAAAATAAAGCACGTATCCGGCGGGCAGGCCGGTCAGCCATCACTGCATCCCCTCCTGTGTCCAGTCAATCTCTGAACCCAGGAGGCTGTGGGGGATAAAATAGATCAGCAGCAAAACAATGGCTGCCACAATGACCCAGGTGCGGTGGTATGGGTTTCTCCATACCCTGACCAGTGCGACGATCCAGAAAATCATGGCAAACGCCGTCTTGTTGTCGGTGAGGTCGGTACCCCATGGCCAGCCTGTCCACCAGTCGCCAAAGGCATATTTTTGCACGATGGGTCCGAATACCAGTCCGCCCAGCACAAAAGCGCCAATAGTCCACAGTGTGATGCCCCGGGTCCTTTCCCTTCCAATGGCGGCCAGTGCTGCCCGGTTGCTGAACAGCATGGCCGCAAACATCAGGATGATGTGCGGCAGCATGGCCCAGGCGGGTACATTGTTGCGGAAGCGAATGATGACGGGATCTTCGGTCACCTTGACCTGTTCGTCCCCTTTCTCCAGTACGATCTGGTACATCACCTTTCCCGCCGCCGGCTGCTGTGGGATGCGGGCGACCAGCCTTTCCTCCTCACGCACCAGTGGGATGGTGTCCCATGTGTCGAAGCTTGGGTAGCGCTTGTAGCGGAAGAAGCCGTGGACCTCCTTGTCCTCAACAACGATCCTTGCGGGGGCGTCGCTGGGACGGTGCCATGTCCTGATGAGGCGAAAATCGATGCTTTCTCCGGAGATGTTCACTGTGCCTGTGAAGGGCTTGGTGGGGCCTGTCTGGCGCTGGAAGTAGGCGCTGACAACTGTGATGACGATGGCGATGAGCCAGAATAGGATCTTTTTTGATCTCATGGGTAAAAAACTGAGTTAAACCTTAATGTTGACTATTTAATGAGGTGAATGGAGTGGTAAAATGCTCCATAATCTTCGAATGATGGATGGCGTCATAGATGGCCTGCTGGATGTTGGTCCGGATGTTCTTCTCGATCAGTATCCTGTTGCTTTGGCTCGGGTAGGTGCGGTTCGAAAGAAATACATACACCAGGTTTACTTCGGGATCGGCCCATGCCAGGGTCCCGGTAAAACCGCTATGGCCGAAGCTTTTCGGGGATGCGCTCCTGGCCGCAGGGCCGTTCTCTTCGGGGTCGATGGAGGGCTTGTCGAAGCCCAGTCCCCGCCGGTTGTCATTGCCCGCGAACTGCACCCGCGTGAACTCCTCGATGGTTTCTTCACTGAAAAAGACCTCTCCGCCATAACCCCCTCCGTTCAGGAAGAGGTGCATGAGCACGGCCAGGTCGGCGGCGTTGGAGAACAGGCCGGCGTGTCCGCTCACCCCACCCAGCATGGCCGCAGCCGGATCATGTACGTGTCCCCTTACAAGCTGGCGACGCCAGAGGGTATCCAGCTCGGAGGGCACGATCTGCTGTGCGTCAAATCGTTCCAGGGGCCTGAAGGTCATGTGCTGCAGGCCCAATGGCTGGTAAAGAAACGCCTCCGTATAGCGGTCGATGGTTTGGCCGGTGACAGAGAGGATGATCTCGGGCAGAAGGATAAAGCCCAGGTCGCTATAACGATAATCAGCTTTTTTCCGGAGATCCGATGACAGGATGCCGGACAAAATGGT
>SKNE01000254.1 GCA_007120675.1 Bacteroidales bacterium | reverse complement strand
GCAGCAGAGATGATTTGCCACAACGCCGCCTGCCATAAATAACGATCAGTTGCGACAGATCCTTACCCAATGCGTACTTAAGACGCTTGATCTCTTTATCCCGGTTAACAAACATATCTCCTGGTGAATTATTATGTTTTACAAAAATAATGTTTTTAAAACATAATAACCAACAGTCAGTGCTTTTTTTGCACCATCCCAACAAATCCTGCCGCTCAAACCAGTCGATGCGGCTATATGCGTCGTTTTCAAATTCGCTGCCGGCAAACTCACCGGAAGAGTAGTTGAATTCAACATACCCGCTGTTTTCCGTTTTCGAAACATTGGATATGCCACCCCATCTATTCTCCGGAAAATCGGCATGGACTACCGGGAACACCTGGTCGTTGTTGATCCTAAGCAGGCTGCCTCCAGCCTGTCCGTTACGGAATATGCTAATGATGTTTATCGGTGAGATGATCTGGTATCAGGCCGGAATGTCATTTCTGACACCCCCGCCTTAAGGGGTTGGACAAAATGGTGTTGCATTCAGTACTCCAGGTCAAGGTCCAGTGCGTCTTTCAGCGTCTTGATGTCCGGGTTCTTCCTGATCAGGGCCTGCAGCTTCTCCATGGGAAGGTAGGCCTTTTGTTTGGTGCCCTGTATGTCGACGGTGGTCTCGATCCGGATGGCGGTGTTGCCCAATTCTTTATGCAGGTATGCCAGGATTCCCGGCATCTTCTCCATGATGAGGTCTTCCTGGATGGCGTTGTCCAGCTTCACCAGCACCCTGCTCCCTTTCAGGAGCGAGGGTGCCTGCCTGGTCATGGCCATGAACAGCGCCAGGCTCTCCTCTTTGTAGCTGGCGGCCAGGTGGCTCCAGGCCTTCATGAACTCTTCCCTTGTGTAAACGGCATGGGCTGGCTTGATGGTCGCCGCATCCTCCCGGTCGCCTTGCTTCTTCCGGGCACCCCCTGTCTCGTTGATCTTCAGGCTGATTTTGCTGATGGTTCGCTGTTTGCCGGGCGCAGGCAGGCTGGCGGCTGGTGCGGGCCTGTCTTTTGCACCCGGTTTGTCGCCACCCCGGCCGATGGCTTTGGATGGGCCTGCCGTCTCTTGTTGTGCGCCAGGCGTCGCTGCTGTCGTTGCCGGCTTATCCGCCGTCGCCCCTGGGGTACCAGCGGCTGTAAAAGCCTTACCCCCCGGATGGCTTTCAGGGCGTTCACTGCCTTGGATGGCTGGATCCGATGGCCGGACTGCCTTTACAGACCTTTTGACAGGACCAGACTTTTCTTTCTCAGGGGGTGCCAGCAGGCTTTGGGGTGGGGTCAGGGCTGCCCGACGGGCTTTTTTTTTTCAAGGCCGGCCATCTGCAGCAGCGACAGCTCCAGGAGCAATCGCTGATTATGACTGGCCCTGTGCTGAACGTCGGCCCGGTTGTTGATCTCCAGCGCCTCCATGAGGAAGGCCCGGGGACAACGTGATGATTGTTCCAGGTACCTTTTCCTGACGTCCTCACTGGCCTCGATGAGCTTGATGGTGGCCGGATCCTTGGAAATAAGCAGGTTGCGCAGGTGTGTACCGTAACCGGTGATGAAATCGGCCCCGTCGAAACCCTTCATCAGGATCTCGTCCAGGAGCAAAAGGATCTCGGCAGCCTGCTCGTCCATCACCAGGTCGGTCATCCTGAAATAGTAATCGTGGTCAAGCACGTTCAGGTTGTCAATCACCTGCTGGTAGGTGATGCTGTTACCGGTGATGCTCACCAGCTGGTCAAAGATGGACAGGGCATCGCGCATGGCGCCATCGGCCTTTTGGCTGACGATGTGCAGCGCCTCCTGGTCGGCCTCAACCCCTTCCTGCTGCGCCACGAAAGACAGCTGCCGGCTGATGTCTGAAACGGAGATGCGGGCAAAATCGAAAATCTGGCAACGCGACAGGATGGTGGGGATGATCTTTTGCTTTTCAGTGGTGGCCAGGATGAACTTGGCATAGGCCGGGGGCTCTTCCAGTGTCTTCAGAAAGGCATTGAATGCCTGCTGTGAGAGCATGTGCACCTCGTCGATGATATACACCTTGTACTGGCCCACCTGGGGTGGGATGCGCACCTGGTCCACGAGGGTGCGGATGCCGTCCACCGAATTGTTGGAGGCGGCATCCAGCTCGTGTACATTGAAGGAGTGCGACCGGTTGAAAGAGAGACAGGACTCGCACTCGTTGCAGGCTTCGATCTTATCAGTGATCTTCTCACAGTTGATGGTCTTGGCCAGGATGCGTGCACAGGTTGTCTTTCCCACACCGCGCGGGCCACAGAACAAGAAGGCCTGGGCCAGGTGCTTGTTCCGGATGGCGTTTTTCAGGGTGTTGGTGATGGACTGCTGCCCCACCACCATGTCGAAGGTGTCGGGGCGGTACTTGCGTGCTGAAACAACGAATTGGTCCATCAGGATGCGTGGGATTGTCTGTTGTGCAAAACTACATCTTTTTGCCGGATCAGATCAGCCCTTTCTTGTGCTTTTCACCAATGGCCTTGAGCATATCCCCCGTCATGGCATCCAGGTCGTATTCCGGTTGCCAGCCCCAGTCTTTGCGGGCGGCCGAGTCATCCACTGAATTGGGCCAGGAGTCGGCAATGGCCTGGCGGAAGTCCGGCTCATAGCTGATCTCGAACTCGGGGATGTGCTTCCGGATGCTTTCAACCATGTCGCCCACCGTGAAGTCCATGGCGCCCACATTGTAATCGCAGTGGTAGTTCAGCTTGTCGAAGTCAGCCTCCATCAGGTCGATGGTCGCCTTCAGACAGTCGGGCATGTACATCATGGGCAGCCGGGTGCCTTCGTTCACGAAGCAGGTGTACTTCTTTTGCTTGATGGCCTCATAATAGATGGCCACGGCATAATCAGTGGTGCCGCCGCCGGGCAGCGTCTCGTGGCTGATGATGCCGGGATAGCGGAGTCCGCGCACATCCAGGCCATATTTCTTCACATAATAGTCGCCCAGCAATTCACCGGCCACCTTGGTCACCCCATAAATGGTGGTGGGCTTCAGGATGGTTTCCTGGGGGGTGTTCTCGATGGGTGTGGTGGGGCCGAATACGGCAATGGAACTGGGGACCAGCACCTGCTTCATCTTGCGCTCACGGGCCAGCTCCAGGATGTTGATCAGGCCGTTCATGTTCACATCCCACGCCAGCATGGGGTTCTTTTCGCCGGTGCCCGACAGGATGGCGGCCATGTTGATGATCACATCGATCTTGTATTTGTCTACCACTTCGGTCAGCGCCTTCACATCCAGGGCATCCACCACCTCGCAGGGGCCTGTCTCCAACAGCTTTTCGGAAGGTTTGGTCTTCCTGATCCCGGCCACGACCCGGTCGCCGCCGTAGTGCTTACGCAAGTCAAGTACAAGTTCTGAGCCAATCTGTCCGGCTGAGCCAACTACTAAAATGTTCTTCATCAGATTATTTTTTTTGGGTTTGTATTGGGTGCAATAATGTATCTCAATGAACGGCCCGTTTGGGATAGCTGTGCAGTCCGGGGAACCTGGAATCATGTTTTGCCACATGCCGGTGGCAAAAATAGGGAATTTTCGTCACTCCCAAGGCATAATCATTCTTCCACATATTTGTGAAAAACAATATCTTTGCCTCTCGATTCCAGGACACACAATCACAATCATTTCATAAAACAAACTCAGTCATATGTACGGAAAAATCAAAGAACATCTCCAGAAGGAAATCAAAGAGATCCGCGAAGCGGGACTGTACAAGGAGGAACGTATCATCGTGACGCCCCAGGATGCAACCATCAGGGTGCAGGGCGGCCAGGAGGTACTCAACTTCTGTGCCAACAACTACCTGGGCCTGTCAAATCACCCGGCACTGATTCAAGCTGCCAAAGAGGGCATGGACAGCCATGGCTTCGGCATGTCGTCGGTGCGCTTCATTTGTGGTACGCAGGATTTGCACAAAACACTGGAGGAGAAGATTGCCGACTTTTTCGGCACGGAAGACACCATCCTCTACGCTGCCTGCTTTGATGCCAACGGCGGGGTGTTTGAACCCCTGCTCACCAAGGAGGATGCCATCATCTCCGACTCACTGAACCACGCGTCCATCATCGATGGGGTGCGTTTGTGCAAGGCGGCCCGTTACCGCTACGAAAATGCCAATATGGAAGACCTGGAAGCCAAGCTGAAAGAGGCACAGGCACAGCGCTTCCGGATCATCGTAACAGACGGTGTGTTCTCCATGGACGGCAATGCGGCCCCCATGGACAAGATCGTTGAGCTGGCCGAAAAGTACGATGCCCTGGTGATGGTGGATGAATGCCACTCTGCCGGCGTGGTGGGTGAAACCGGACGCGGGGTCACCGAACTGTATGACATCCGCGGAGAGGTGGACATCATCACCGGAACACTGGGCAAGGCCTTTGGCGGCGCCATCGGCGGATTCACCACCGGACGCAGGGAGATCATCGAGATCCTGCGCCAGCGCTCACGCCCCTACCTGTTTTCCAACTCACTGCCGCCCAGCGTGGTGAACGCAGGCATCAAGATGTTCGACATGATGGCGGAGACCCATGAACTGCAGGATAAGCTGCACCGTAACACGGAATACTTCATGGAGAAGATGCAAAAGGCGGGCTTCGACCTGAAAACCACCCAGTCGGCCATCATCGCCGTGATGCTCTACGACGCACCCTTGTCGCAGGAGTTCGCTGCCAGGCTGCTGGATGAAGGGATCTATGTGATCGGATTCTACTATCCCGTTGTGCCCAAAGAGCAGGCCCGCATCCGGGTACAGGTATCCGCAGCCCACGAAACAGAACACCTCGACCGGTGCGTGGAGGCGTTCATCAAGGTGGGCAAGGAACTGAAGGTGTTGAAGTGATCGCCGGTCGACGGGTGACCAGGTGTCAACGATAAGCTGGTAATATATGATGCCATTGATCGATACCCATACCCATCTCTACCTGTCCCAGTTCGACCACGACAGGCAAAAAGTGGTCGACAGGGCCGGGGACGCCGGGGTGGGGTGGATGCTGCTGCCCAACATAGACAGCCATACTGCCGGACCCCTGATGCAGGTATGCCGGCAGTACCCTTCTTCCTGCCTGCCCATGATGGGACTCCATCCCACGTCAGTGAAAGCATCTTACCGGACAGAGCTGGAACTCATTGGGGGCTGGCTCAAAAAGGAGCGGTTCGTGGCGGTGGGGGAGACAGGGATCGACCTTTACTGGGACACCAACTTCGCCCGCGAACAAAGGGAATGCCTCGAGCAGCATCTCCAATGGGCCATAGAGTATGAGCTTCCGCTGGTCTTTCATTCCCGCAACTCCCTGAAAGAGTTGTTTGATGTCCTGCAGGCGTACAGGCAAGAGGGACTGCAAGGTGTCTTCCATTGTTTCCCGGGCAATGCCGATGAAGCTAAAACAGTGGTGGACATGGGCTTCATGCTGGGTATCGGCGGGGTGGTGACCTACAAGAACAGCCAGATGGCCAGCGTGGTGCAGTCCGTCGGACTGGAACACCTGGTACTGGAAACCGATGCGCCCTACCTCTCGCCCGTTCCCCACAGGGGGAAACGCAACGAAAGTGCCTTGCTCAGGCATGTGGCAGACAAGGTGGCAGAGATCAGGGGGGTGGACGCGGAAGAGGTGGCTGCGGTGACCACGGCCAATGCCACACGGCTCTTTGGCATCAGTGACTTCTTGGGCATCAGTGAATAAAGGATCCCGCTGGCCGCCCCATTAATCCCTGCACTCCATGAACAACAAACCACATATCCTCGTCATCTACACCGGTGGCACCATCGGTATGGTGGAGGAGCCCGGCACCGGCGTGCTGCGCCCCTTCGACTTTGAGCACCTCACCGACCAGATCCCGGAGGTGAGGAAGTTCAACTACCACATCGAGAGCATCTCCTTTGACCCCATCATCGACTCTTCCAACATGGAGCCTGCCGTGTGGGGCCGCCTGGCTTCGATCATCGATGAGCATTATGAGCACTTCGATGGCTTTGTCATCCTTCACGGGTCAGACACCATGGCCTATACGGCCTCTGCCCTGAGCTTCATGCTGGAAAACCTGTCGAAGCCCGTGGTGCTCACCGGCTCGCAGCTGCCCATCGGCATGATCCGCACCGACGGCAAGGAGAACTTCATTACCGCCATCGAGATCGCCGCCGCACAGAAGAACGGGCGGGCCATGGTGCCCGAGGTGTGTATCTACTTTGAGTACCAGCTGTACCGGGGCAACCGCACGCACAAGTTCAACGCCGAGCACTTCGAAGCGTTTCGCTCAGTCAACTACCCGGTGCTGGCACGCGCCGGCGTGCGCATCACCTACGACGAGGCGGCCATACAACCGGCCACGGAGCAGGAGTTCCGCATCTTTAACAGCATGGATACCAGGGTGGCGGTGCTGACACTCTTTCCCGGCATCAGCCAGGGGGTGGTCAACGCCATCCTGTCCACCGGCAACCTGAGGGCGGTGGTGCTTGAAACCTATGGTTCGGGAAATGCCCCAACGCACGACTGGTTCAGGGAAGCCATCAAAGGGGCCGCTGACAGCGGACTGGTCCTTTTCAACGTGTCACAATGCAGGGGAGGCTCGGTCCTCCAGGGCAAGTACGAAACAAGTGCCTGGCTGGAAGAGGCAGGCGTGATCAGCGGACGGGATATCACCACCGAGGCGGCACTCACCAAGCTCATGTACCTGCTGGGAAACAACTACTCCAGTGCCCGCCTGAAGAAATACCTCCAAAAACCGCTGCGCGGTGAGATGGGCACCGGCTAAGTCCGCCTTTGCTTACCCACCGGGAAACTACTTCACCTGGTAGCAGATCTCTTCATGCATGAAGGGATAGCGGAAGTCCGTGGGCGGATTGAAGGTCTCCTTCACCGTGCGCGGGTTGATCCACCGCAAGAGGTTCAGGTAGCTTCCGGCCTTGTCGTTGGTGCCCGACATACGGGATCCGCCGAAGGGTTGTTGTCCTACCACGGCACCAGTGGGCTTGTCGTTCATATAGAAGTTGCCCGCCGCATAGCGCAGGATCTGGCAGGCCTTCACCATGGCATAACGATCCTTGGAGAAGATGGCGCCCGTGAGTGCATAAGGCGACGTTTCGTTGCAGAGGTGAAGGGTCTTTTCAAAGTCCTCATCCTCATAAACGTAGATGGTGAGCACCGGACCAAAGATCTCCTCCTCCATGGTAACGAAATGGGGGTCGCTGGTGAGGATCACCGTGGGGTCAATGAAATAGCCCAGCGACTTGTCGCCCTCCCCGCCAAAGACAATCTCTGCATCCCCGGAGTCTTTGGCCTGCCGGATGTAATCCATGATCTTGTCGTAGGCCTTCTCATCAATGACCGCATTGACGAAATTGCAGAAGTTGCGCACATCGCCTTTCTTGATGATCGCCATGTTTTCACCCATCTGCTTCTTGATGGGCTCCCACAACGATTTGGGGATGTAAGCACGGGATGCAGCCGAGCATTTTTGCCCCTGGTATTCGAATGCGCCGCGCACCAGGGCGGTGGCCACCTCGTCGACGGTGGCAGAAGGGTGCACAAACACAAAGTCCTTGCCGCCGGTCTCGCCCACAATGCGCGGATAGGACCGGTACTTGCCCAGGTTGTTGCCCACGGTTTTCCAGATCTGGTTGAAAGTGGTGTCTGATCCGGTAAAGTGAACGCCTCCCAGGTTTTCGTCGCTCAGCACAATGTCGCCAATGAGGCTTCCCCTTCCGGGGATGAAGTTGATCACCCCGTCGGGCAGACCGGCTTCCTTGAAGATCTTCATCAGGTAGTAATTGGACAACAGGGCGGTGGTGGCGGGTTTCCAAACCACGGTGTTGCCAAGCACGGCGGGTGCCAGCGACAGGTTGGAGGCGATGGCGGTGAAATTAAAGGGGCTTACCGCAAACACGAAGCCTTCCAGCGGCCTGTACTCCACCCTGTTCAGGTTGCCGCGCTCTGAATGGGGCTGGTCGTTGTATATGTCCGACACATAGTGTGCGTTGAAACGGATGAAATCGGTGGTCTCGCAAGCCGCTTCGATCTCTGCCTGGTAGGCGTTCTTGCCCTGGCCCAGCATGGTGGCCGCATTCATCAGTGACCGGTACTTGGTGGCTATCAGCTCCGCCACCTTCAGGGTGATCGATACACGTTCCACCCAAGACACTTCAGCCCATTGCCTGTGGGCCTCCATGGCCGCATCGATGGCCATCCGGACCTCCTTTTCGCCGGCCTTGTGATAGGTGGCCAGTACATGCTGGTGGTTGTGCGGCATCACTACCTTGCCGGTGTCGCCGGTACGTACCTCTTTTCCCCCAATGATCAGGGGGATGTCAACCACCAGGTTGCTTTGCCGCTCCAGCTCGGCCTCCAGCTCCCTGCGCTCGGGTGTGTTCTTTGTGTAGGACAGCACGGGCTCGTTCTTAGGCCGCGCATAATAGAATTGTGCGTTGTTCATATCGGGTGAATTAGGTGTTAAACGTATGGGTTCACCATCTAAACAAGGATTGTGTGGAAAGGTTTGATCGCAGGCCAATCCCGGTCCGGCGCGGATCTGCCACCCGTTCCTGGCCGGGGAGGCACGGACCTAAGTGGCCTGTGAGCCCTGGGTAGAGGCGGCTGGCGGACAGTCCGTCGTTTAACGCTCTTCCGCTTGATCAATGGTGCGCTGCGAAATGCGGATGCTGATCTCGTAAAGGAGGAAAAGTGGCAGTCCCACCATGATCTGGCTGAATATGTCGGGGGGGGTGATGATGGCTGCCAGGGCAATGATCAGCACAAAGGCCAGCTTCCGCTGCTTGCGCATGATCTCGGGTGTGAGGATGCCCACCTTGCTCAGGAAAAGCACCACCACCGGTAGCTCGAAGAGTATGCCGGCGGCAAAAGTGATGGTGGTGACCGTGGTGATGAAGGAGCGCAGCGCGATCTGGTTCTCCACCAAACCGCTCACCTGGTAGGATCCCAGGAAGTTGATGGACAGCGGGACGATGAGAAAGTAGGCAAACAATACGCCGGTGAGGAATAGCCCCGATATGACCAGGACCGCTCCCCGGGAGTTGGCTTGTTCGCGTGGGTGCAGGCCGGGCTTGATGAAGCGCCACAACTCCCATACAATGTAGGGGACGCTGATGATCACCCCCACGATCAGCGACACCACTACGTGGGTGGTGAACTGTCCGGCAAGGTCAATGTTGATCAGCTTTACGGGATCGGCGTTGATGCACAGGGCAGGGATCCCCAGCTTGTCCGACAAATAACAGAACAGCCTGTTGGTGATGAAATAGGGCTCTTTGGGGGCGAGGATGATCCGGCTGAAAAGAAAGTCCTTGGCCACGAAGGCAGCAATGGCCAGCAACACCACGGCTATGGCCGAGCGCACCAGGTGTGACCGTAGCTCCTCCAGGTGCTTCCAGAAGGTCATGGTGCCATCGGGTGGCGGTGGGTAGCTATGCTCCTTGCTCTGCGTCATGCAAGACCTTGATTGTTTGCCAGCACTCCGGCAAGGGCCTGTTTACCCCTGCCATCGCTTCCACAAAGATAGGTGCCCGGCAGGAATAAAAAAAGCCCGTGTGCCGGAAAACACCACGGGCTTTATGGGTTCTGACGCGGATAACCGGTCAGACAGGTCTTATTCGGGATGAATTGCTTCAACCGGGCAAACATCGGCACAAGCACCGCAGTCAGTGCATACATCGGGGTCTATCTTATAGATGTCACCTTCAGAAATAGCATCCACCGGGCATTCGTCGATGCAGCTGCCACATGCAGTGCAATCTTCATTAATAATATAAGCCATCTCTCTGTGTTTTAATTGGTTTTTAAATGGAACGAATTACGCCACAAATATAACTGCTTTGCACGAACTGAAAAGGCTTTTTTCCTGCCACACAATAATTTGAAATCGGTTTAAATAATCATTGGCGCTGAAGCCTGCCACTGGCGGCAATAAAGGAAAAAATATTGTGTTTTTTTTAGGGGATCTGTTTTTTCCTTTAACTTCGCAGCATTCTTTGTGCAGTATAAAGATTGGTTGATTATCGGATCCGGCAAGAAAACGCCTGCAAGGGCCATTGCACAAGCTTTGGCGCGTTCTTGTCAGACCTTTATTATTCTGTCTTACCTGAAAAATGCATTATGGTTATGACTAAAAAACATGATGTGCGCGCGCTGGAAGATGTGGTGGTGAAATTTGTCGGGGATTCAGGCGATGGCATGCAGCTAACCGGGACCCTGTTTTCTGACGTAGCAGCCATCGCGGGGAATGACCTGGCCACTTTTCCTGACTTTCCTGCCGAGATCCGTGCACCGCATAACACCATTGCTGGTGTGAGCGGTTTTCAAATGCACATGGGGGAGCGTAAGATCTACACTCCCGGCGATATGTGCGACGTGCTGGTGGCCATGAACCCGGCCTCCCTGAAGGCCAACCTGAAATGGGCCAAGCCCGGTGCCACCCTGATCATCGACTCCTCCACCTTTGATGAGAAGGCGATCGGCAAGGCAGGTTACACTGACAGTCCGCTGGAAGATGGAGCGCTGGACGCCTACCAGGTGATCCAGGCGCCCATCACTGAACTGACAAGGGAAAGCCTGGCCGACCTGGAGGTGGATAAGCGACTGGCTGAACGCACAAAAAACATGTTTGTGCTGGGCATCATGTTCTACCTCTTCGGAAGGGACCTGGACAAGCCCCTGGAGTTCATCAGGGACAAGTTCAAGGCCAGGCCCAAGGTGGTACAGGCCAACCAGACCGCCATGAAGGCCGGTTATCACTTCGCAGACAATACGGAAGCCATCAAGGTTACCTTCAAGGTGAACCCCGCCCCGCTGGAGAAAGGTCTCTATCGCAACATCACAGGCAATGTGGCTACCGCCTGGGGGTTGCTGGCTGCTGCAGAGCGCAGCGGACGACCCCTCTTCCTTGGGTCCTACCCCATCACGCCGGCAACGGAGATCCTGATGGAGCTGACCAAGCACAAGTCGCTGGGAGCAAAGGTTTTCCAGGCAGAAGATGAGATTGCAGGGATCTGTTCAGCCATTGGTGCCAGCTTTGGCGGCTCCATGGGGGTCACCACCACCTCCGGCCCGGGACTATCGCTCAAAAGCGAAGCCCTCGGACTGGCTGTCATCACTGAGCTGCCCCTGGTGATCGTGAACGTTCAGCGTGCAGGTCCATCTACGGGGATGCCCACCAAGAGCGAGCAGTCGGACCTGATGCAGGCCCTCTTTGGCCGCAATGGGGAGAGCCCCCTGATGGTCATGGCGGCCACCAGCCCGGCCAACTGTTTCTATTATGCCTACATGGCCGCCAAATATGCCATGGAGCATATGACCCCTGTCATTCTGCTGACCGATGGTTACCTGGGCTTCGGATCGGAACTTTTCAAAATACCCGATGTGAACGATTTGCCGGATATCAATCCCCCCATGGCCGACCCAAATGATCCTTACTTTAAGCCTTACCGCAGGGACGAAAAAACCTTGGTGCGCCAATGGGCGGCACCCGGGGTGGCCGGACTGCGTCACCGGGTGGGTGGACTGGAAAAAACAAATATCGACGGTAATGTGTCCACCGACCCGCTGAATCACCAGCTCATGGTCAACATACGGGAAGAAAAGATAGCCCGGATCGCCGACTATATCCCTCTCCAGGAGGTCAATGGGGAGCCGGAAGGCGACCTGCTGGTGGTTGGATGGGGTGGCACCGAAGGCGCCCTGGCATCTGCCGTCGGCCGCATGCAGGAAGACGGACACAAGATCAGCCATGCACAGTTCAATTACATCAAGCCCTTGCCAACAAATACGCGTGAGGTGCTGGCAAGCTTCAAAAAGGTGGTGGTATGTGAGCTAAACAGCGGACAATTGGTCAACTACTTCCGGATGAACTTCCCTGATATCCCCTATCACCAGTTTAACAAGGTGCAGGGCCTGCCATTCCATATCCAGGAGCTTACCGATACATTCACAAAACTATTGGAGGAATAAGCCATGTTAATGTATAAGAAAGTTGAAAAATCACCCGTTGAGCTGACCAAACAAGACTTTGTGAGTGACCAGATGGTCAAATGGTGTCCGGGCTGCGGTGCCCACGCCATCCTGGCCGCCGTGGGCAACGTGTTTCCAAAGATCGGATACCGCAAGGAAAACTTTGCCATGGTTTCGGGCATTGGCTGCTCGTCGCGCTTTCCCTACTACGTGGACACCTTTGGCTTCCACGGCATACACGGACGGGCCGCGGCCATTGCCAGCGGACTGAAGATCGCCAACCCGGGCCTCAGCGTGTGGGTGGCCACCGGCGACGGTGACTCCATGGCCATCGGTGGCAACCACTTCATCCACGTGCTCCGGCGCAATATCGACATCAACATCATCTTGTTCAACAACCAGATATACGGCCTGACAAAAGGACAGTTCTCACCCACTACGCCCATAGGCTCCGTAACCAAGACATCGCCCCACGGCACCATTGAGCATCCGTTCACCGTATCGGGACTGGTGATGGGGGCACAGGGAACCTTTTTTGCCAGGGTGCCCGACAACAACGTCAAGCTCATGAGCGAGGTGTTCTTTGAAGCAGCCAAGCACGATGGCACCTCCGTGGTGGAGATCCTGCAAAACTGCATCATCTTCGCCGACAAGGTGCATGACCATATCACCGACCGGAGCATGCGCGAAGAACGGCAGCTGTTCCTCAAGCAGGGAGAGCCCATGATATTCGGCAAGAACCAGGACAAGGGGATCATCCTCAATGGCACACACCTGGAGGTGGTGGAGCTGGGCAAAAACGGCATCAACGAAAAAGACCTGCTGGTGCATGACATGTATACCCGCAACCCCGGGATCCACCGCATGCTGGGCTGGATGAAGGCTCCCGACTACCCGGTGGCCATGGGGGTCATTCGTGCCGCCCCCGCCGACAGCTACGATGAACTAACGGAAAGACAGATAGAAACTGCAAAAAAGACATCCAAGATCCAGACGGTGAACGACCTGCTGCGCAGTGGCGACACCTGGGAGATCTGATCGCCCGCCTGCCAGGCATGATAATCTAACAGTCCCGGCAGGCCGCACCAGTTATGCTGAAAACCGATGCACACCTGCATGTTGAGCTGGCCGGCCTCGATGCCGACCAGCTCATCCGGTATATGGACCAGCGGCAAATTGATCAGTGCTGGCTGCTTACCTGGGAGGAGCAGGACGCACCCATCCGTCAGCTATACCAAAACCTGCCACCCGAAGAGGTGTTCGAAGCCTACGAGAAACATCCCGACCGGATCATCCCCTTTTACGCCCCCGATCCCAGCACAAGAAACCTGGAGAAGACCGTGGCCAGGCACATGGAGAAAGGCATGAAGGGATGCGGTGAGCTGAAAGTGACCCGCCGGTGGGAAGACCGGCAGATGGGCACCTACCTGCAGACCATGGATCAGTTCGATCTGCCTGTACTGTTTCACATGGAAAGGCCTCGCCGGCACTATGTTCCGCGGCACACGGGTTTCATGGAAAAAGTGCTGGATGTCTTGCTCAACGGGGCGCTCAACGGACTGGCCAAGCACTACCTGCTTCGGTTCTCCCGCCAGACCTCCATACTCAAAGACCATATAGAAGACCACATGAAGTATTTTCCAGGCTACCTGTACGACTTCGCCGGACTGGAAAAACGGCTCAGGCAGTTTCCGGAGCTGAACTTCATCGGACACGGACCCCACTTCTGGAACCATATCTCCGATGACCCCCCACAGATCCTGGTGCACGACAAGGGATCCATCGATCACTTTGGCGTCATCGACCGGCTGCTGAGCAGTTACCCCAACATGTATTGCGACATTTCTGGGAAAAGTGGCTTTAATGCGCTGAGCCGTGACCAGGAGAAAGCCAGGGTATTCCTGGAGAAGCACCACCGCAAAATCCTTTATGGCACCGATAATACCGGCCTCGACTATGATGCCCTCATAGACTCATTCCACCTGCCCGAAGAGAAGCTGCGCAACATCTACTACCTCAATGCCGGACGGCTGGTCAACGATTAAGGGCAGCCTGGCGACGCAGCATCGGCGATTTTATCCTATCTTTACCCGTTAATCCACCAATATGGGCATTGTTCAGCGCGACAGTTTCCGTGTTACCCTCATTGCTTATGCAGGAGCTGCCATTGGCTTCCTGAACAAGGTGTTTTTGTTCACCAATTTCCTTGAGACCGAACAGGTGGGACTGGCCAACCTGCTGATCACCATCTCTCTCATCTACGCCCAGCTGGCTGCCCTGGGCTCCCGCAACATCATCACCCGCTTTTTCCCCTTTTTCAATGATGCCGGGCGACAGCATCACGGCTTTCTTTTCGCCACCCTGTCGCTGGGCATGGCCGGCTTTGTGCTGGCGAGCCTGCTGTTTGTGATCCTGCGGCAGCCATTTGTGCTGCTCTACCAGGACTCGAGTCCGCTGCTGGTGGATTATGCCTATTACCTTATCCCCCTCGCCCTGGCCACGCTGTATTTTAACCTTTTTGAGTCCTACCTGCGCTCTGTGTTTAAAAACACCATCCCCACACTGGCCCATGAGATCCTGCTGCGCATCCTGATCACAGTGGCCATCTCATTGTATGCCTTTCAGCTGATCAGCTTTCCCGCTTTTGTGGCCCTCTACGTGACAGTCCACTGCGTCCCTGCCCTTGGACTCATTCTCTATGCTGCCTGGAAGGGATTACTGCTTGTCCGCCCACGGTGGAGTCCGCTGCTCAGGCGCCTGGGCCGCATCATGCTGGTCTATGGACTCTACTCCCTGCTGAACAACCTGGGCACCTTCCTGCTGGTGAGCATCGACTCCCTGATGGTGGCGGGCCTGATTGACCTGGGTGCAGCGGGCATCTACACCACCATGATCTTCATGACCTCGGTCATGCTCATCCCGTACCGCTCCATGGTTAAGGTGGCCGGACCCCTCATCGCCGGATTCTGGAAGCGGCGGTCAATGAAGGAGCTTCAGGGCGTTTACAGGAAAGCCACCGCAAGCAACCTGGTGGTGGGTGCAGCCATATTCCTGCTCATATGGGTCAACCTGGATGCCATATTCCGCTTCATGGCGCCAGAATATGCGGCCGGACGTTATGTCTTCCTGATGCTGGGCGTGGGCAAGCTGTTCGATATGAGCGCAGGACTCAATGCCACCATCCTGGGCACATCCAGGAAATTCCGCTACGACCTGCTCTTCACCCTGGCCATGGTGGCATTCGCCCTGCTCACCAACCGCATGCTGATTCCCATTTGGGGAATCAACGGCGCCGCCCTGGCCAGTATGCTGACACTCATATTATTCAATTTACTGCGGATGGGCTTCATCTATTACCACTTCAGGTTACAGCCTTTCATGCCCAGGCACCTGGCCGTGCCGTTGCTCATGGTGGCCATTATCCTGCTTTCGTATCAAACCGGACAGATGGGTCATCTCCTGGTGGACGTGGCATTGCGCTCAGCCCTCGCCATGGCTATTTTCCTTGTACCGCTCTGGTGGCTGAATGTGTCGCCCGAACTGAAAGGCTGGGCCAAAGAAATGGTGAAAGGGAGGTTCTGAAGGCAGGCAGCGACCCCATCCAACCACAAGCACAAAAGAGTCATGCAACTGTTGCGCAAAGCCAATGTTTACAGTACCATAGCCTATTTTTACCTGGACCGGGCCATTGGTCAGCACCCCTGGTTCCGAAGATCCTATGCCTACAATGCAGATGCGGAACGGCAATTCATGGACTTCCTCGGAGAGGTCCCTGCCCAAAAAGTCTTCGTACATGTGGCCCTCTCTAAAGTGAAACGTTTTTCCCCCACGCCCGATCCCTATCAATACCTGGTCGACAGGCTGAAAACACGTTTTGACCTGGTGTCGTCGCAGGGCTTTACCCCCCAAAACAGGTTGAAGGGCTCATTCAACCCACAGGATGACGTCCCTCCATACGGAAGTTTTGCCAGCCGTTTTTTCGGGGACATGGACTGGCGCAATATGGATCCCTGCTATTCGGTCATGGCCATGGGTGATGTCACCTGGCCCAGGCGCAGCTTTACATTTTCAGAAGATGGCATCTTTCGCCAGATGCTAAAGGATGATCTGTATTGCCTGAACATCGGACTCCCTTACCCAAGCTGCAGCCTGATGCACCTGGTGGAATACGAACAAAAGGTGCCCTACCTGGACTTCACGGAGCGGCGGTATACCCTTCAGTCAGGTCCTGCGACGGAAGCGATTCAATACAGGCTGCATGAGAACCGCAGGGAGTATGCAGTGAAGGGATTCGTTTGGTGGAATAAGCTACGCCTGGCCAGGGACTTGAACAAGACGGACATCGTGAAGGAAAAGCGGGTGGGCGGCGTTAGCCTACGCTACTTCAGCCTGCGCGAAATCCACGCATTTGTCACCGGGAAAGTGAAACAGGATCCCTTCTATTTGATCACCTGGTAACCAAAGGGGCTGCCCGGTGCTTGCCGGACCAGCCACAAACAATTGCCCTATCTTTGCGTTTAGTTCCTGCAGCCCATGAAAGAAAGAATATACAAGCGGTTCCAATGGCCCCGCCTGGAGGGGAGAAACCCGGCAGAGACCCTGCTGCCCTGGGCTGCCTCCCATTTTGACACGCTGCTTTTTCTGAACAGCAATGAGTATGCCGATGACCGGTACGCCTCCCTGCCGTGGGCCATTGCCGCAGGCGTGCACAGCGAATTCCTGCCTACCTCGGAAGCGGTCTTTGACGGACTCAAGTCCTTTGCTGACCAGGGGGACGATTGGCTGTTCGGCTTTTTTTCCTACGAGATAAAAAACCAGCTGGAGGAGCTTAGTTCGGCCAACCCGGACCACATCGGGATGCCCCTGTGCCATTTCTTTCAGCCGCAGCTGATGATCCTGCCAGGCGACGGGGGGATCCTCATTGGTCTGCTGCCCGGACATGGGGACTTCAGGACGCCCGAAGAGGTGCTGGAGAGCATCAGCCTGTTTGAGCCCCCGCCCGATAAAAGAACTCCCCCGGTGAATGCAATACGTGCCAGGGTTAGTAAGGAGCGGTACCTGCAACAACTGGCCGCCATCAAAGCGCACATACAGGCGGGCGACATCTATGAGATGAACTACTGCATTGAGTTTTACTCGGAGGATGCCACGATGGATCCCGTGCGCGTATACCAGGAGCTGAATGCCATGTCGGAAGCGCCCTTTTCCTGCTTTTACAGGCTAAAGGATAAATACCTCCTGTGTGCCAGTCCCGAACGCTTCATGAAGAAGCAGGGCACAAAAATCATTTCCCAGCCCATCAAAGGGACCAGTGCAAGGGGCAAAGACCCCGGGGAGGACCAGCGCCTGCAGCAGGCCTTGTACAACGACGGCAAGGAGCGCAGCGAAAATGTCATGATCGTCGACCTGGTGCGCAATGACCTGTCGCGTACGGCAAGCAAGGGCAGCGTAAAGGTGGAAGAGCTGTTTGGGATCTACCCCTTCAGGCAGGTTAACCAGATGATCTCCACCGTGACCTCAGAGCTCGACCCCAGGTACCATTACCTGGATGCCATCAAAAATGCCTTTCCCATGGGCTCCATGACAGGGGCCCCAAAAATCAGGGCCATGCAGCTGATCGAAGCCTATGAAGACACTGCCAGGGGACTCTATTCCGGCGCCGTGGGGTATATCAGTCCCACCGGCAATTTCGATTTCAACGTGGTGATCAGGAGCATCCTTTACAATGCAAAAAGCCGTTACTTAAGCTTTATGGCGGGCAGTGCCATCACCATCGGCTCCGAACCCCTGAAAGAGTACGATGAGTGCCTGCTGAAAGCGCGTGCCATGGGGAAAGCAGTGGGTGGAGAACAATGATCAATGGCGGACCCGGGTGTTGTCACCCCATACCATACCCCTGCTGTCTGCCACAAAAAGAGAATGGATGGATCATCAATACATGACAGACACCTTTAAACAGAATAAGGATGAAGAGAACGCCCTTAATGATTGCCGCCGTGCTGATCGTTTTTCTCCCTTTTGCCCGTCTGGGCACTGCCAGCGCTGCTGCAAACGATGAGACCCCCGTCAGTGACCTGGGCCACCGTGAGCGCCTCTTTGTCGGGGGCTTCCTGGGTTTGCAGTTCGGCACGCTAACCTCCGTGAGCGTGAACCTGCATGCGGGCTACCGGCTGACCAACCGCCTGAGCGCCGGCATGGGTGGGAGCTACCAGTTCGCCAGCGACACCTGGTTTGGTGAGTCCTACACCTCCCACGTCTTCGGAGGCAGCACCTTCGCCCGTTTCCGGGTATACAACAATGTTTTTCTGCACGCCGAGTTTGAAAGGCTTCGCCTGCAGTCACGCCTGCCCCCCCTGAACCCCGACTTCGACCCCGATGACCGGAGAAGCATCACCGAAAACAACTACTTTGCAGGGGCAGGATATGGATTTCCGGTGTCTGACAGGATCCGTCTGAACCTGCTCCTGTTGTACAACTTTAACGAGAACAGCCAGGCCTATTACGACAACCCCTTTCTGCGGGTGGGCGTGGATGTCTACCTGCGCTGAGTCCGTTGGCCCGGTGAGCTTGCCTGCTGCTCCCGCCGCCCGGTGAGCCCGCCTGTTGCCCCTTTTGTCCGCGCAGCCTGCCTGCTGCTCCCGCTGCCTAAACAAAAGGACCGTTTTATTGGTTTATCGTCTATATTATTTCCCAATTTGAACCATTACGAAAAAACCCATGTCTATGAAAACTGATTTAGAGATTGCCAGGGCTGCGAAGATGCGTCCCATTACCGAAGTAGCTGCCAAGCTGGGCGTCCAGGAAGATGACCTTTACCAGTATGGCAAATACATGGCCAAACTGCCTTTGCGACTGATTGATGAAAAGGCGGTGAGGCAAAAGAAACTGGTGCTGGTGACAGCCATCACCCCCACACCGGCAGGTGAGGGAAAGACAACTACGTCCATCGGACTTTCGGAGGGACTGAACCGCCTGGGGGTGAAGACAACGGTGGTGATTCGTGAACCCTCGCTGGGCCCCGTATTTGGCATCAAAGGGGGTGCAGCGGGCGGAGGTCATGCCCAGGTGGTCCCCATGGAGGACATCAACCTGCATTTCACCGGTGACCTGGGGGCCGTGGAGAAAGCGCACAACCTTCTCAGTGCCCTGATTGATAATCACCTGCAGAGCAAAAACAACAGCCTGAACCTGGATCCGCGAAAGATCATCTGGAAAAGGGTCATCGACATGAACGAAAGGGCGCTGCGCCACATTGTGCTGGGCCTGGGTGGTCCAAAACAGGGCGTTCCCCGCGAGACCGGTTTCGACATCACCGCAGCGTCGGAAGTGATGGCGGCACTCTGCCTGGCCAAAGACCTGGAAGATTTGAAGGAAAAATTTGGTAACATCCTGGTTGGCTTCACCTACGATGATCAGCCGGTATACGCCAGGGACTTTAACGCCCAGGGGGCCATGGCCGCACTGATGAAGTACGCCATCATGCCCAACCTGGTGCAGACACTGGAGGGGAACCCCGCCATCGTGCATGGTGGTCCGTTTGCCAACATTGCGCAGGGTACTAACACCTTGATTGCCACGAAAATGGGCTTGTCGCTGTCGGATTACGTGGTGACCGAAGCCGGTTTTGCATCCGAGCTGGGTGCGGAGAAGTTTTTGGACATTAAGTGCCAGTATGGCGGCCTCTCGCCCAACGCCTCGGTGGTGGTAGCCACCATCAGGGCACTCAAATACCACGGCGGAGCCAAACTGGCCACACTCAAGGAGCCCAATCCCGAAGCGGTCACCAGGGGGCTGGAGAACCTGGAGAAGCACATTGAGAATGTCAAGCATTTTAACCTGCAGCCGGTCGTGGCGATCAACAGGTTCTACACCGACACCGACGAAGAGGTTGATATCGTCAGGAAGCGCTGTGAAGAACTCGGCGTGCGTGTGGCCATTTACGATGGCTGGGAAAAAGGGGGAGAAGGCGCCATTGAACTGGCCAAGCTGGTCCACGAAGCAGCCGAGAGCTGTACGACCTGCTTTGAGCCCCTGTATGACTTTAGCTGGGACGTGGAGAAAAAATTGCACACCATCGCCACCAAGCTCTATGGGGCAGACCATGTGGAATACACGGTGAAGGCCAAATCGCAGATAGCCCAGTTCCAGAAGATCGGACTCGACAAGCTGCCCGTTTGTGTGGCAAAAACCCAGAAATCACTCTCGGATGACCAGTACAAGCTGGGCAGGCCGAAGGATTTCACCGTGAAAATCAGGGAGTTCGAGATCGCTGCAGGCGCTGGTTTCCTGATCCCCATCGCCGGAACCATCATGCGTATGCCCGGCTTGCCATCCAAACCATCGGCCGAAAATATCGACATCGATAACGAAGGAAACATCTCCGGACTCTTCTAAACCACCTGTGTTTTTGCACACAGTGTAACCTAACACTACACTTTTGAGTATAATGTAGAAAACCGCATTACCAACTCAAAAGTGTATTGTCGTGAAAAGAAACTTCCTATTCTTTGCTGGTATAATGGCTGTTGCCTTTGGCCTGACCTTGCTGGTTGGTCCGGTAGCTGCCGAAGAAAGTGACAACAATGACTACACACCGCTCGGTAAGGAGTCATTTAACAGGTTTTCCTGGGGCTTGCATGGGGGCGTTTACAGTGGCTTCACTGACGTTAAGCGGCACGATTTCAGGCCTGCCAAGAAAGAGT
>SKNE01000052.1 GCA_007120675.1 Bacteroidales bacterium | reverse complement strand
CAGTGCGTTGACCACTGCTTTGACGCGCCCCCCGGCCAGGTAGTGCGCTTCAAGGTCGTTGCGGTTCAGTGTTAGTCCCGCTTTGGTGGCTGAGATCAGGTTATTCACGATGACAGCCGGCGGAATCTTACGCCAGCGCATCAGGACAAGCTGCAAAAGGCTGATGCGCACCCCCGATACCAGGGCGGAGAACCACAGCCCCACAGGAATAAAATAAAAGATGATCCACAGACCCACGATACTCACAAGGGCAATGGCAATGATGATTCCGATGTTTTGATCCATGTTTATGTCTCTTTTGGTTTAACAATGATTTTGTTTCCTTCCACTTTGATCACCACTATGGGTGAATTTTCCGGTATGAGGTTGTCCTTTGAGCGCACCTCATAGTATTCGTCCCTGATCAGGGCTTTGCCCATGGGGTTCAGGCGGGTGATGGCCACCCCTTCGTCTCCCTTCTTCACCTGTTCCGCATCCACTACATTCACCCGGCCTTCCAGCGCTGAGCTGTGCATCGCTTTTTTCCAGGTGTTGGACCTCAGGGCAATGCCAATGGCCACCATGCTGACAGCCAAAGTCCCTATCAGGGTGATCACCCCGGTCTCCACCCCGTAGTGGTTAAAGGATACAACCACCCCGGCAATGACCAGTCCCACACCAAACAAGCCAACCACCGTGGCTCCGGGCACGACCAATATCTCAAGGAGGAGGAAGACGATTCCCACCACTATCAGGCTTAATACTACTAACCAGATCATCTGTCAGTTGTTTATGGGCGATCCACCAGCTGATCCGGAAAACTTTTCCGGGCCTGGAACCGGTATGGATACATTATGTCAAAGACGCAGGAAGGCCAGCGCTGCGTGCTGCCTTACCTGTTGTAATATTTCATGGCTTCCGGCAGAAAATCCCTTGCTGCCTGGATCCTGGCTTCATTGGAGGGGTGGGTACTGAGGAACTGGGGGGGCTGCGACCCACCCGAATACTCCAGCATCCGCTCCCAGAAGGTGATGGTGTGGGTCGGATCGTAGCCGGCCATGGCCATGAACGTCATCCCCAGGGCATCTGCCTCATATTCATGCTGCCTGCTGTAGGCCAGGGTGCCAAGCGTTCCTCCAACGCCATAGGCCAGCATGAAGATGTCGCGTGTCTGCTGGGGTTTTTCCCGCATGGCCACATCAAGGCTTATGGCACCCATGGTGAGGAGCAGTTGCTGGCTCATTCTTTCGTTCCCGTGCCTGGCCACTGCGTGCGCTATTTCGTGCGACATCACCACGGCCAATCCGTTCTCATCCCTTGTGAGTGGCAGGATGCCGGTATATATGGCTATCTTGCCCCCCGGCATGGCCCAGGCATTCACCTGGTCGCTTTCCACCAGCCTGAACTCCCAGTCAAAATCCTGCACCCGCCTGGCCTGTCCGGTTTGCCTCAGGTACTCTACCACCGCAGCCGATATCTTCTGACCCGAGCGCTCAACCATCTGCGCCCTCGGATCCGATGAAGGCACCACCGTATGTTCTGCCATAAAGCCCTGGTAGTTGGCTGCCGCCATGTCCGACAGCAGTCCCTCGGGCAGCATCCGCACCTGGCGGCGACCGCTTATGGGCACGGTGGCGCAGGCAGACCAAAGCAGGGTCGTAGCCAGCAAAAGCAGTATTCCCCGGGTTTTCATGTGTTGCCAATTCGTTTAACAAGATCAACAGAGCAGAACATCTGCGGGCTATGACGGGGCCGTTCACCCCGGGCGCGGTCATCACCCCTTGTGGACTGACCGTTTCGTGGTCCCTTTCATCCCGTGTGGGCCGACCGTGTTGTGGTCCCTTTCATCCCGTGTGGACGGACCGTTTCGTGGTCCCTTTCATCCCGTGTGGACGGACCGTTTCGTGGTCCCTTTCATCCCGTGTGGACGGACCGTTTCGTGGCCCCTTTCATCCTTTGAGTGCCCACTTTAATGGTTAACAAATTTACGGGTTTTTTTTAATTCGAAGTGGTTCACGGGCGAATGAAGTAATTCATGGGAAGGCGCAGCGGTTCCTGCTGTACTTTCCCACGATATCCCTGCTCACTGCTTTCGGCGGAAAGATATCCTGTTTTCTTTTCCCTTCAGCAACCTTTTGATGTTGTTTTTGTGCGTGATGGGAACAAAAAGGGCTACTGAGATGGCGAAGACCACCTTGGGCAGCAGGCTGACGTCCTTGATCCATATCACCACCACAGGCAGGGCTATGGCGGCGCTGAGAGAGCCAAGCGACACATAGCGGGTGGTGAGAAACACGGCCAGGAAAACAAGCAGGCAGATAAGGAAGGCTTCGGGGTAGAGGACAAATATGATCCCCACCAGGGTGGCTATGCCCTTGCCCCCTTTGAAGGAGGCGAAGACAGGAAAAACATGCCCCAGGATGGCCAGCGCACCGAGCAGCAGCTGGAGCATCACAAACCAGGCCGGTGAAAGGGTGCCATCGGGCAGTATCCGGGCAAGGCTGACAGCCGCCACCCCTTTGAGCGCATCGATGACCAGTACGGTCAGTCCCAGTCCGGGTCCGAGCACGCGCATGGCATTGGTGGCGCCGGCATTTCCGCTGCCGTGATCCCTGATGTCGATGCCGCGCAGCCACTTGCCTGCCCAAACAGCGGAGGGCAGGGAGCCCAGCAGGTAGGCCAGCACCATGATCAGCAGGAAGCTTACGTACAAGATCAGATTTTCACCCATCGGATAAGGTATTCTTTAAGCGGAGTGCCACCCAGTCCCCCAGTTTTCTCTCGGCATCCGGATCGAGGCCCAAACGGGATGCCTCGGCAAAGATAGCATCTTTATCAAATGAGAGAAAGCCACTAAGCATCAACACACCACCGGGCTGGAGAACCTTTACGTAGTGCCGCATGTCGTCCAGCAGCACGTTGCGGGTGATGTTGGCGATGATCACTTCAAATGTTTCATCCCCGAGAAGGCTGGCGTCGCCGTGCAGGACGCGGATCTGCTTCAGTCCGTTACGCTCCGCATTCTCGATGGTGTTCTCGTAAGCGTACACATAGTTGTCGATGGCAGTAACGCGGTGCGCACCCATTTTGGCGGCCAGGATGCCCAGCACACCTGTACCGCAACCCATGTCCAGCACGGCCCTGCCTTCCAGGTCCATCTCCAGCATGAGCTCCACCGCCAGGGAAGTGGTTTCATGGTGACCGGTCCCGAAAGACATCTTCGGTTCAATGACAATATCGTACATCACACCGGGGACGGTCTCGTGAAAGGGTGCCCGGATCAGGCAGGCATCACGGATCAGGACCGGCTCAAAGCGGCTCTCCCACACGGCATTCCAGTTCTGTCCTCCCATGATACGGGTATGGTGGGACAGTTTTTCAGGTCCCCTGCCCTCCCACTCTGTCATAAAAAGACGTACAGCCTCTGGATCATAATCACTGGCCATGATATAGGCCCTGAAGCCTTCCGGGTATTCAGCAAAGCTTTCAAAGCCCATGTCTGCCAGGCCGGCTATCAGGATTTCGGCCCAGGGCTCAGGGGGCTGAACCTGACAATCCAGTTCAATATAATCCACTGTTATACAGGTTTGTTTTTTCCAAGACTCAGGTAGATGTCAAAAAAATCCTGGGCTTTCAGGGAGGCGCCACCTATCAGACCACCATCCACATCGGGCTGGCTGAATAATTCGTCTGCATTGCGGGCATTGCAGCTCCCTCCATAGAGGATGGTCATATCCTGTGCGTGGGTCTCCCCATGGGTTTGAAAGAGCAGTTGCCTGATGTGGGCATGCATCTCCTGGGCTTGCCCGGGACTTGCTGTGACGCCTGTACCGATGGCCCATACGGGCTCATAGGCTATGACGACCTGTGACAGCTTATCAGGTCCCAGCCAAAGCAATCCCTCCTTCAATTGTTTTTCCACCACCTGGAAGTGCGCCCCTTTTTCCCGTTCGGGCAGGGTCTCGCCGCAGCAGAAAACAACATTCAGTCCCTTGTCGATGGCCTGTGCGGTTTTCTTAGCCAGCAATGCCTCCTCTTCACCAAACTGTGCCCTGCGCTCCGAGTGTCCGATGATCACGTGCGTACCTCCCACAGAGCGTATCATCAGGGCAGAAACCTCACCGGTAAAAGCCCCCTTCTCCTCATGATGGCAGTTCTGTGCCCCGACAGATACGTGCTGATAATGTCGAAAGACATCCAGGATCCGGGTCAGGTATACATAAGGGGGGAAAAGGATGATTTGCGGACTGGTTGCCTGATCATCCACCGCACGTTCGGCCTGATCGTAATCCAGTTTCACCTTGAGTTCACCCATGAGCTGCCTGGCCTCATCAAAGCCCAGGTTCATTTTCCAGTTTCCGGCAACAATTTTTTTTCTCATAAATCACGATTGATAAGTGTTCAACAAAGATAGTTTAAAGCACGTCTTCTCCCTCTCTTTATGGAAAAATACGTGTGGCATCAGGACTGCAGCCGCACCCTCGGGTCCAGTGCAGCATAGAGCATGTCCACGGCAATGTTGAGTAAAACAAGCATCACTGAAATAAGCAGGACCGCCCCCATCAGTACGGGAAAGTCATAGTGTTCAAGGGCGTCAACGATCACTACGCCCACCCCTTTCCAGTCGAAAACGTACTCAACAAATACGGCACCGGCCATCAGGGAGGCAAACCAACCGGAGACGGCTGTGATGACAGGGTTCATGGCGTTTCTCAGGGCATGCCTTGTGATGATGCGGTATTCTGACAATCCCTTTGCACGGGCGGTGCGGATAAAGTCCTGGGCCATGGTTTGCTGCAGCGAGCTTCTCGTGAGTTCGGTGACGATGGCCAGTGGCCTGATTCCCAAGGTCAGGGCCGGAAGGATGATATTCTGCCAGGCAATGTACTCACCCCGTCCAAAGTGATCCACTTCCCAAAGGGATCCTGTCATGCTTAGTCCTGTGACATGCCCCAAAACATAGGCAAAGAACCAGGCAATGAGGATGGCGGCAAAAAATGAGGGCAGCGACATTCCGAGGACTGAAAACACCAGGGTGGTCCGGCTAAGCCAGGCCTTCCTTTTGATGGCGACCACCACGCCCAGCATCACCCCCGCCAGCAAAGCAAAAAGGATCGACACGCCTGCCAGCAGCAGGGTGTTTGGGAAAGCAGACCATAGAAGGGAGGCGACACTTCTGTCGCTTTGGTAGGAATGGCGCAGGTATGGTTTCTTCAGCACGAGCACATGCTCGCGGACCACCATGATGGTGCTGTAGTGGTACACATGCCTGTCCAGGTAGATGAGGCTCCCGCTGGCAGAGTGTTTGTGGATGCTCAGTGGCGACAGGTCATTCAGGTAATGCAGGTATTGTTTATGCAGGGGACGGTCCAGTCCAAGGTCTCGCTGAATGGCTTCCACCGAAGCAATATCGGCCCGCTGGCCCAGCATCATCCTGGCCGGATCGCCCGGCAGGATGTTGAACAGGACAAAAACCACCGTCACCACGCCGAACAACACCCAAAGGCCGTACCACAAGCGCTTGAGCAGAAAACGTATCACTCCAGTTCCAGTTTTATCAGGGCAAAAACCGCGTAGTTAATGATGTCATAATAGTTGGCGTCAATGCCTTCCGAAAAGGCGGCCTTACCCTGGTTGTCTTCGATCTGTTTGATTCGCAGCAGCTTCATAAGGATGATGTCAGCCAGCGAGGAGATCCGCATATCGCGCCAGGCCTCTCCGTAATCGTGGTTTTTATTGTGCATGAGCTGACGGGCCTCGTCGAAGTACTTGTTATACAGCTCAACAGCCTTGTCAGCTTCCAGGTCTATCTTGTCACTGCTCCCCAGCTCAAGCTGTATCAGTCCGATGACGGCATAGTTCACTATACCGGCGAATTCCGGTGTAATCCCCTCCAGTATTTTTTGTGTACCTTTGCGCTGTAATGATCGGATACGCTGTGCTTTGATGAATATCTGGTCGGTCAGTGAGGAAGGCCGCAATATGCGCCAGGCGGCTCCATAGTCCTGCATTTTTTTCAGGAAAACGTCCCGGCATAGTTCAATCACCCGGGCATATTGCTGGTCGGTATTTTCTTGTTTGCTCATTCGGCGTGTCTTGTTATTTGATCAGCCCATACCAAAGGCCCCATGCAGAAAGAAACGTTTTTTTGTCAGAGAAGGACCCTGAACTGCAGAGGCAAAATTAAGGATTTATCTTCACCCATCGTCATGGGGGTGATGAATATCACGCCCGACTCCTTTTATGATGGGGGTGTCTGCCACAGCCCCTGGGAGGCGGTGAAGGTGGCCGAGGCCCTGCTGGCCGGAGGTGCAGGCATACTGGACCTGGGAGCAGCTTCCAGCCGGCCGGGGGCCCCTGTCATCGACCCGTCAGAAGAGCAGGCCAGGCTGATGCCGGTGCTCAAGACCGTCGCCAACCATTTTCCGGAAGCCACCCTCTCGGTCGATACCTACCACAGCAGCACGGCCAGGATGGCAGTGGAGGCCGGTGCGGCAATCATCAATGATATTTCTGCAGGCAGCATCGATCCCCTGATGTTTGAGACCATTGCCGACCTGCAGGTACCCTACGTTCTGATGCACATGCAGGGGAGGCCGGAGACCATGCAGAAGAATCCGCAGTACGATGACGTGGTGAAGGAGGTGTCTTCCTTTTTTGCCCGCAAGATTCATGCGTTGCGCCAGGTGGGCGTGCACGACATCATCATTGATCCGGGCTT
>SKNE01000162.1 GCA_007120675.1 Bacteroidales bacterium | reverse complement strand
CTTTTAACCCGTAAGTGGCTGATTCTCTTGCTCCCCCTCTTGGACTCGAACCAAGGACCCTCTGATTAACAGTCAGATGCTCTAACCAGCTGAGCTAAGGAGGAGTATATGTCGAAGCGGGCTGGCCCGCTGTGGAAACGGGCCGAAACCCGTTTTGAGCTGCAAAAATAAGAAAAAAAATGCTCCGCAAGCCATTTTTTTAAAAAAATCAGGCCTTAACGAACAGCAATGAAGCCCCTAAAATGGTATAGCTCATACATTTTTCCTAATTTTGCTGCTTTAATGACCCTGTCATGTTGCAACCCCTTATAAAAAAGGCCCTGGATTTTTTTCGATTAGCCAATCATCAGAAGCCCCGGCCTGGCTTCGTCGGAAACATCAGCTTCCTGCTGCTCTCACTGGGCATGGTGGCGTTCATTGCACAGTCCGGACTGGTCAGTGAGCACCAGGTCCACGAGCCCCCATCCATCCATACGGAACCAGCCCCCCTCTTCTCTGACGACGACCTGTACTTTTACCGCGACACCATCACAAAATACCTCCTCTCACAACACTTTAACGGCAGCGTGCTGCTGGCCCGCAGGGGAGAGATCATCTTCAGCAGAAGTTTCGGCGTGGCCGACTTCCGCCATCGCACCCCCCTAAGGCCGGAAACGCCCTTCCAGCTGGCAAGCATCAGCAAAACATTCACGGCTACCGCCGTTCTGATGCTTCAAGAACAGGGCCTGCTGGATATCGACGATGCCGTGGCAGACCACATCCCTGAGTTTCCCTACGAGCAAATCACCATCAGGATGCTGCTGACCCACACCTCCGGATTGCAAAACTATATGTGGCTGGTGGAAAGGTACTGGAAAGAGGAGCTGCCCCCAAGCAACGAGGACATGCTGGATCTGTTCATCCGCCATCCCCGTCCGCTGGATTTCTGGCCGGGCAGGCGGTTTGCCTACTCCAACACCGGTTATGCCTTCCTGGGACTGCTTATTGAGCGGGTGAGCGGACAACCGTTTGCTGACTTCATGCACCATGAAATCTTCGCCCCGCTGGGCATGGAAAACACCTTTGTTTACAACCCCCGCCGCCCCGGGGAAATGACCACCGACAGGGCCTACGGGTTTCGGCGCTGGGGCCGGGGACACATTGTGATACCTGACGTGCTGCACGACGGGGTGATGGGCGATAAGGGCATCTATTCCAACGTACACGACTTGTTCCTGTGGGACAGGGCCATTGCGGCCAACAGGCTGCTACCCGAAGAAAGATGGGCGGAGGCGTTTGCCCACACCCTCGTGGGAAACCATCAACGCCCGGTGCGCTACGGGATGGGCTGGAGGATACAGCAATTCATGGGCCAGCACGTGGTTCACCACCCGGGACGCTGGAACGGATTCCGCACTTCACTCAAACGCTTCGTCGAAGAAGACGCCACCCTCATACTCCTCAACAACAACAGCCGCGACATCACACGACTGGTGGAAGGACTCCAAAACATTCTCTTCATGCAGGAGATCCTCGATGACCCCTCCGACATCACACGGGAGGATGCGTCAGAGTACGAGGTGATTGGTGGCGGGTCAAAAGATCAGACCAGGCAATAATATGGTAGACATCAAAATCGTTAATCATTCCGGCAACCCACTGCCGGAGTATAAAACGGCCCTTTCAGCCGGCATGGACCTGCAGGCCATGCTCAGTGAGCCCCTGCTGCTCAAGCCATTGGAAAGGGCCCTTGTGGGCACCGGTCTGCACATTGAGCTGCCGGCCGGATACGAGGCGCAGGTCAGGCCCCGCAGCGGATTGGCAGCCAAGCACGGCATCACCGTACTCAACACCCCGGGAACCATCGATGCCGACTACCGCGGAGAGATCAAGGTGATCCTCGTGAACCTGGGCCAGGAGAAATACACCATCCACCACGGCGATCGCATCGCACAAATGGTTATCGCCCGCCACGAAAGGGGCCAACTGGTGCCAACAGACCGGCTGAACGACACCAGCCGTGGCAGTGGGGGGTTTGGACACACCGGGACCAGCTGATTCAAAACAAAGACTCCGGCGGGGCAACCTGGTATTCACCAGGGGGCAAAGCTAGTGATGGAACACCTGCCGGAAAGGAATTACAAAGAAAGGCAAGCATACAATGATAAAGAAAATCACACATCCCTTTATGCGGTGGACACCGACAGGTATCAGGGGCAACACTGGCTGGCGATCCATCCCGCCGCAGCTTGTCGCGCTCTCGCTGCTTTTGCTGCTGGCATCCTGCGGCAGCGCCAGGGAGCACGTTGCTGTTTCTCCTATGCCAGGTGAAAACAAAATGCATGAACAAAAAGAGGTGTCAGAAGCAGACCGTCTGGAAAGCACGGCACTGCTCATAGAGGGGATCCGGCAAAACATGGCTGGGAACACGAGTCGCGCCATCAGCCTTTTCCAGGAGGCATCAGAGAAAGACCCGGGTAATGATGCCGCCTTCTACAAGCTCGCAAAAATCCATGCCGGCTTCAGGGAGCTGCGCGATGCCAGGGCCTTCCTGGACAAGGCACTGCAGATTGACCCGGGTAACCACGAGTACCACATGCTCCTGGCCGATATCCATATCCTGAATGACAACATAGAGGGTGCCATTGCCGTCTATGAGCACCTGGCACAAAGCGAGCCGGACAACGTGGAGTATCACCGCAGCCTGGTGAGCGCTTACCTGCACAACGAACAGTACACGCATGCGCTTAATGTGCTCAGACACCTTGAAAGCCTCGTGGGCTTTTCAAGGGAGATAAGCCTTCAGAAACAGCAGATCCTCGTTAACCAGCAGCGCTATGATGAAGCCATAAAGGAAGCAGAAAAGATCATCCGCTTTTTCCCGGAAGAGAGCATGTTTTACGAGCTGCTGGGTGACCTGTACATGGAGATTGGGCAGCCGGAGAAGGCCCGCGACACCTATGAGCAAATCCTGACTTTTGACCCGGATAGCTACATGGCCCGCCTGCTGCTGGCCGACTACCACAACCACGTCGATGATCCTGAAACAGCTTATGAATACCTGAAGGAGGCGTTCTTGTCCCCGGAAATGGGCATTGAAAGCAAGGCGCGCGTCATTTTTTCCTATATGCGCTGGTCTGATGCAGAGCCTGTCTACCTATCGCACGCCGTGGAGCTGTCGCGCATCCTGCTTGAGGTTCACCCCGGCGAGGCAGAGGCCTACCTGGTTTATGGCGACCTCCTTTACAGGGATGGTCAGTTTGAGCTGGCTCGCGACAATTACCTGGAGGGAGCGCGCCTGGATCCGTCAAGCCTCAGCGTCTGGCAGCAGGTCCTTAGCCTGGATCTCCGGCTGCAGGACTTCCAGGGGATGCTTGAACACTCCGACATGGCCCTGGAATACTTCTTTGAGCAGCCAATCCTTTTCCTGTTTAACGGACTAGCCAATATGCAGCTGGAGGATTATGAGGCCGCGGCTTCTTCGCTGGAATACGGACTGATGCTGGCGGTGGCGGACGAAGATCTGCAGCAGGATTTTCTTACCATGCTGGGCGACACTTACTATTTCCTTGGCCATCACAGCCATTCCGACAGCTATTACCAGCAGGCGCTGGAACTTAACCCCGACAACGCCACGGCCCTGAACAACTATAGCTACCACCTGGCACTGCGCCGGGAACGCCTGGACGACGCCCTGCGGATGTCAGAACGCTCCCTGGAGCTGGACCCGGAGAACGTCGCCTTCCTGGACACCTTCGGCTGGATCCATTACCAGATGGGTGACTTTGAGGAGGCCAAGAAGTGGATCGCTCGTTCCATAGCGCTTGCCGAAGAAGCCAGCGGGGCTGTGCTGGAGCACTTTGGGGATGTGCTTTATCAGCTGGGCGATCGCCAGGAAGCCATCCTCTACTGGGAAAAAGCGGACCAGGCGGGTGGGGGATCTGACCTGCTCCACAAGAAAATCAGGGATCGCACGTTGTATGAATAAATCCATATTGTCGTGCACGGAAAAACACGCTTACTGATCATCCTGGTGGCTGCCTCCATGGCGGCCTGTGGCCCCCTGAGGGAGGCGGTGACCCCGGATCGGGAAGAACCCGCCATCCCGGTATCCGCCACACTGGAGGCCATGAGAAACAGCGAGACCAGCTTCGATTTTTTTTCCACCCGGTTCTCTGGTGTGGCCACCATCGATAACAGCACATTTAGTGTCAGCGGCAACATCCGCATCCGAAAAGATTCAGCCATCTTTGTGTCCGTCTCCCCCCTGCTTGGCATCGAGATGGCCAGGTTGCTCATCACACCCGACAAGGTACAGCTCATCAACCGCCTGGAGGGCACCTATTTTGAGGGGGACATGGCTTATGTCAACAGCATCCTGAACACACAATTGGATTTCCATATGTTGCAGAGCATGCTGGTGGGAAACGATTTTGAACACTTCAGCCAGGATGATTTTCGCCTGTCGCACGACAGGGACCAATTGTTGCTGCAACACCCGTCCCGGCGCGCCATGGCCGGACCGGAACAATCGTTCCAGCAGAACCTGTGGCTCAGTCCCGACACACACCGCATCACCGAAAACCTTTTATACGACCCCAATACGCGAAGGAGCATGCGCACCCGGTACGACAGCTTCAACCAGGTGAACGGACAAGCGGTACCCGGCGAATTGTCGGTCGTCATGATTGAGCCCGGCACACGGGCAGAGCTGAGCCTGCGCTACACCCGCACAAGCATCGATGAACCGGCGTCCATGCATTTTTCGGTTCCGGACCGTTATCGGCGGATCAACTAAGAAACATCACGGCACAAATGATAAAGAAACTGTTTGTTGTATTGCTTGTCTTCCTGATGCTTGCTCCCGCCGATCTGGGTGCACAAAGCCGCGAGGAGCTGGAGAGAAACAAGGCCAGCCTGGAGCGTGAAATACGCATGACAAGCCAGCTGCTGAGGGAGACCAGGCAGACAACCGAAAGCAGCATGAGCCAGCTGGTGATGCTCAACAGCCAGATTAGCCGCCGCGAACAGCTGCTGGGTACCATCCAGAATGAGATCAGGCTCATCAACCGGCGCATCACCACCCTGAACAATTCGGTCCGGGAGATGGAGAATGACCTGGAAGAACTGAAGGCGTCTTACGCTAAACTCATACAGCACGCGGCCCGCAACAGGGACTCCTATCAGCGGATGATGTTCCTCTTCTCTTCGGCCAGCTTCAACCAGGCCTACCTGCGTCTGCGCCATATGCAGCAGTATGGTGAGCACCGCCGGCAGCAGGCACAGGAGATTGTTGAGGCACAGGAACGTCTCGATGCCAAGATTGCCGAGCTGGAGGCTGAAAGGAGCCGGCAGCAGGACCTGCTGGCCCGGCAGCGGGACGAAGTGCGCGACCTGGCCAAGGAAAAGGCCAGCCAGGAGGTGGCAGTCAACCGGCTGAAAACCCGGGAACAAGAGCTCATGCGACAACTTCGCCGGCAGGAAAGTGAAGCGCAGCAGCTGCAGGATGAAATTCGCCGCGTCATTGCCGAGGAAAGGCGCAGGGCCCAGGAAAGGGCCGAGGCGGAGGGACGGATCGTAACGGACATGTTTGCCCTTACCCCCGAAGAGCAGCTGCTCTCGGAAAACTTTGCTGGAAACCGCGGAAGCCTTCCGTGGCCCCTTGAAAGGGGCATTATCACCAGCCAGTTTGGTGAACAGCCCCACCCCGTGCTGCCGGGGATCATGATCTCAAACAATGGGGTGGACATCACCACCAACGAAGGGGCACTGGCCCGGGCCATCTTCGATGGTCGCGTATCGCGCGTCATCAGCGTACCAGGCGGTTTTTACGCGGTGATCATCCGCCATGGCGAATACCTGAGCGTTTACTCCAACCTGGCAGAGGTCTTCGTGACAAACGGCCAGGAGGTGAATACCCGCGACGAGATCGGTGTGGTGGGAACCAACCGCAGGGAGGCCAAGACATCGCTGCACCTGGAAATTTGGCAGGGCAACAACAAGCTGAACCCTTCCCGCTGGCTGGCGCGACAGCAATAAGTTTTTCCTTGAAAAGACCAACCATCTTGTTCCTGGAACCCTTCGAAAGGGCTGTTTGCCGGGGGAAGCGCTTCACCTTCAGCCGGGTTTTTCCATTACGCCCACCGGGTGATTTAGTGCGAGGAAAATTCGTGTATATTTGTACAGCTGTTGGTAGCCGGGATTGTCACACCGCAGCAGATGAGTTGCAAGCTGCCGGGATTATCCCGGTCATAAGGACCCTGCATTCAGGGAAAAGCGTAAGCCATGTTATGTTAAACCCACAGATATGAACCACACACTACTTTTTTCTCCGGGACCAACGGAGATCATCATCATTCTGCTGGTCATCCTGCTGCTCTTTGGTGGCCGGAAAATTCCCGAGCTGATGCGCGGACTGGGAAAGGGCATGAAGGAATTTAAAAACGCACAGAAGGATGATGACACGGATGACCAGGGGGAAGACCAGAAGTCGATCGACAACAAGACCAAGGGAGACTAAGTCCGCCGGCTGGATGACTGAATCATCGCTTTCCTCTGCCATATCCGGTATCAGAGGTGATTTGCCGAACGATGCTTCCTGTTGTAGCAAGAGGCCTTCGCCGTTCACTTACGCCTTCATCTTCCTGCTGCTGGTGGTCAGCAGCCACTCCTCATCATGGGCCCAGGCGCCGCCGCCACCACCTGGTGATGCGCAGGACACAGCAGCCAGGGAGCCGCTCATCGAGGCCGACGATCCCATTGTGGCGATGCTTGACAGCCTG
>SKNE01000225.1 GCA_007120675.1 Bacteroidales bacterium | reverse complement strand
ATGTGCGCGCTGCCTTACAGACAGGTGTGTGCCCTGCCTCCCATTTGGGTGTGTATGCTGCCTTACATCAAGTGTGCACGATCCCTTACAGATGGAAGAATCATCCCAACAATAACCAATGCATTTTCCCCATGATTAGACGACTGCTGATTGTACCCTTTGCCATCCTGATGCCACTGCTTGTGGCTGCTTCCGACCATGTGATGATCTCCCAGTGGCTGCTCACCCCCCCGCTGGAAGTGAACTACCCGGCCTTTCACGAAACCCCCAATGTGCAGGGGGAGCCTTTTTCTGACCGGCAATTGCTGATCTTTGACCACATTGACCTGGCAGAATACTTTCCCGAAGAGGGCAAGGTGGTGAAGTGGATCGACGGACACTCTCACAGCTGGCGGGCAGAGCACACCGATGCGGACGGTTTCGTCCTCGTCAGTGCCGACGGAGCCGGCGACCGGCCGGAGATAGCCTACCTGGCCACTTACATCCGGACAGACCGCTGGATGAAGGCACAACTGGAGCTGAACAGTCCGTGGCTGTTCGAAGCCTGGCTCAACGGACAAAAAATCGGCACCAAGTCGACCGTGGAAAGGCCGGCCGTGGAAGAAGGGCCGGGAGAGGACGCCGAAGCGCCTGCATTAGCACCTTCCGGGGCAACTGCGGGGGCCAATGCGGGGGCCAATGCCGGGGCAACTGTGGGGGCAACTGCGGGGGCAACTGCCGCTGGGGCAGCCCTTACCGCGGAGGCATCTCTTCTCGCGGAGGCAGCGTTTGCCACAGAGGCAGCCCTTGCCGCAGATGGCCAGGAGGAAGCCCTCGACGCCGAAGACAGCGATGCGCGTTCGGGTTATGGGCGGATCCGGCACGAGATGAGCCTTCCCCGGGGCACCCATCTCCTGGTGGTTAAGATGTTGCGACCCCCCACCCAGGGGGCTGAGTGGGAGCTGAGGGGCTCTGTCCGCACAGAGGAACCATTCGATGCCAGCGACTTCCAGGTGAGCACCTCACCTGAAACCATCAAGGATATTTTGCACTTCATGGACGGCGTGAAGGTAAGCAGTGTGCGGCCATCGCCCGACGGTACCATGTATGCCGTCTCCTACAGGCAGTCGCTGCCTCCCTCCGACCGTTGGGAGAACTGGACCGACATCAGGCGCTTCAGCGATGGTGGCCTGGTTCACTCCTTCCGCCACGCCAGCGTTTCGCGACTTGGCTGGCTGCCAAATACCAACGCCTTATCCTATACCACGGTCCAAAACGGACGGACCACCCTGCACTGGCATCACATGGAGACGGGCGAAAAGCGCGTCCTCATGGAGGATGTGGCCGACTTTGCCGGCTTCAGCTGGTCGCCCGACGAGTCCTTTATCATCTATACGATCCGCGAGCAGGGCAGCGGGACCGATGCCACCATGCGGCACATCCTGGGCATGCAGGACCGCCAGGCACACTTCAGGAACCGCAGCTTCCTGTACAAGCTGGATATCGCCTCGGGGGTCCGCACGCGGCTGACCCACGGGAACGTGAGCACCAGCTTGCAGGATATCAGTCCCGACGGCTGTTGCTTTGTCTTCAGCCAGTCCCGCCCCGACTACCTGGAAAGGCCTTTCCTCAGGACCGACTACTTCATGATGAGCCTGCACGATTTGTCGGTCGACACACTGATCGCCAACAAGTCGTGGGGTGTATCCCTGCGCTTTTCACCCGACGGCTGGTACCTGCTGGCCACGGGTCCCGCCATGGCTTTCGGAGGGATCGGCGAGAACATTCCCGAGGGGATGATTGCCAACAGCAGCGACACCCAGGCCTACATCTTCTCCCTGACCGACAGGTCGGTGAAGCCCATCACCTTCGATTTCGACCCCACCGTGTCCTCTGTCTACTGGCACAAAGGCGACAACAACATCTACATGGTGGTGGGTGAAGAGGACTACCGTTACCTCTATCGCTACAATGTGAGGCGGGAGCGCTTTGAGCAGATCGACACCGGCATCGACTACCTGTCCACCATCTCCTACGCCAGCGGATCGTCCGTGGCCACCTATGTGGGCAACGACACCAATGCGCCTCCCAGGGCCTACCGGATGGATTTGCGCAACGAGCGTTACAGCGTGCTGGAGGACCCCGATGCCGAGCGCTACCGGCACGTGCGTTTCGGCGAGGTGTACGACTGGGACTTCACCGCATCCACCGGCGTGGAGGTCACCGGCAGGGTATATCTGCCACCCGGATTTGATGAGGAGCAGAGCTACCCCGTGATCGTTTACCAGTATGGGGGAACCACCCCGGTGGGGCGTACCTTCGGACACCGTTATCCCTTCAACCTGTGGGCCGGTAATGGCTATGTCGTCTACGTGATGCAGCCAAGCGGCGCCATAGGTTACGGACAGGCCTTCTCCGCCGCCCATGTCAACAACTGGGGCATAACGGTGGTGGACGAGATCATTGAGGGCACCGAGCAATTCCTCCAGGCCCATCCCTTTACGGACCCTGACCGGGTGGGACTGGCCGGGGCATCCTACGGGGGCTTCATGACCATGCTGGTGGTGAGCCACACCGACCTGTTCGCCACGGGGATCTCCCATGCCGGCATCAGCAACATCGCTTCTTACTGGGGCGAGGGTTACTGGGGCTACACCTACAGCGCCAGCGCCACGGCCTACAGCTTCCCGTGGAACCGAAAGGACATTTACATCGATCAGAGTCCGCTGTACCGCGCCGACCACATCAACACCCCCTTACTGCTCCTCACGGGCGACAGCGACACCAACGTGCCACCCGGCGAGAGCATCCAGATGTATACCGCCCTGAAGCTGCTGGATCGTCCGGTGGAGCTGATCCTGGTGGAAGGGGAAGATCACCACATCCTCACCTACAGCAAGCGCCTGAAGTGGCACGATGCCATCATGGCCTGGTGGGACAAGCACCTGAAAGGGCAGCCGGAATGGTGGGAGGAGCAATACCCGGTGAAGAACTACTGATTAGGCAAATTATCGCTAACTTGCGAAATAAAAACAGCGCACCATGAGAGCACTGATCATCAACCGCTACGGCGGACCAGAAGAGTTGCAGTTGACCAACCTGGCCATGCCCAGGACCGCCCCCGGTGAGGTACTGGTAAGGATCCACGCCGCCGGCATCAACCCGGTGGACTACAAGATCCGCAACGGGTCCATGAAGTTCTTCACCGGCAAAAAGTTCCCCAAAATCCTTGGGGGCGACATCGCCGGTGAGGTGGAGCAGGCAGATAAGAAGTCGGACTACAAGCCCGGCGACAAGGTCTTCGCCATGCTCTCCATGAAGGGGGGCGGCTATGCTGAGTTTATCTCCGTGAAGGAATCACAGCTTTGTCCCATCCCGGAGGGTGTCAGCATGAAAGAGGCGGCAGCCACTCCCCTGGCGGCGCTCACGGCCCTGCAGGCCTTCCGCAAGGGGGGTGAGATACGGCAGGGTGACCAGGTACTGGTGAACGGTGCTTCCGGAGGCGTGGGCTCTTTTGCGGTTCAGATCGCCAAGGCCATGGGGGCCAGGGTGACAGCCGTGGCCAGCTTACGTAACCAGGATTTCGTTTACAGCCTGGGCGCCGATAAGGTGATCGACTATGGCCGGGAGGATTTCACCCAAACCGGGGAGCGGTACGATAAGGTGTTTGACGCCGTGGCCAAAAGCTCTTTCCCACGATGCAGTCGCATCCTGAAAAAGGGGGGCATCTACGTCACCACCGTCCCCAACAGGGGCCTCTTCTGGCACGCAAGCATCAACTTCCTGCGCGGAAAAAAGGCGGCCTTCATCATGGCCAGGCCTTCGGGCGACGACCTGCGCATCATCGCCGACTGGATGTCCAGGGGACTGGTACGTCCCTATGTCCAGCAAAGCTTCCTGCTCCCCGAGGGACCCAGGGCACACGAGCTGATAGAGAGTGAGCGGGTGAGGGGAAAGATCGTTTTTCACATCTTGTAGGGTCACCGGCGAAGAAAGCGCGGACCCAGATCCAGTTATACGGCCTTTGCCCGACCAGTGGAGATGGAAAGCGGGCAAAAGGGCCCTCCGGCAGTTACACGGCGTTTGCCAGTACCCCGGTGATGGAGTGGGTGCGAATGCGTTCAGGGTCTGTTACGCAGCCTTCGCCTATCCCCCGGCGATAGAGTGAGTGTGAATGCGCCCTTGGTCTGCTAAACGGCCTTTGCCTGTCCCCTGACAATGACCCAGAGGGTGAGCAGGATGATCTTGACGTCCATGTTGAAGGACCAGTTCTCGATGTAGTGCACGTCAAACTGCACCCTTTTCCTGATGTCCTCCCTGTTGATGATGGGACCCCTGTAACCGTTCACCTGGGCCAGTCCCGTGATGCCGGGCTTCACCGTATGGCGCAGCATGAAACGCTTCACCAGCTTGCGGTATTCGTCGGTATGCCTGAGCATGTGCGGCCGTGGACCCACCACCGACATCTCGCCCCGCAGCACATTGATGAACTGGGGCAATTCATCCAGGCTGAAGCGCCGCAGAAAGCGTCCGACGGAGGTTACCCGGCTGTCGTTGGGCTTTGCCTGCTTAAGGTCTGCCTCATCGTTCTGATGCATGCTGCGGTACTTGATGCAGCTGAACACGCCCCCGTCGATGCAGGTGCGGTCCTGGCGAAAAAAGACCCCCTGCCGGCTGCCAAAGAGGGAAAGCACGTACAACAGAGGCGTCATCCACGAAAGTACAAGAAGGATCACCAGGAGCGAAAGCAACACATCGAAGAGTCGCTTCAGGAGGCGATTGTACCAATGGCTGAGGGGCCCCTGGTGCACTTGTAAGACGGGCGTTGAGCCGTAGTGCAGGAGCTCGGCGCTTTTGAAGGAGAAATGACCCATGTCGGGCACGATGCGCACCCGCACCGGGAACTCCGCCAGCACCTGGCTGATCTCTTCCCTCACCCTGGCCGGCAACCGGTGCAGGGCGATGTATACCTCATCGATGTGATGCGTGGTGATGAGTTGGTCCAGCTCCGGCCAGCTGCCGATGATGTTGTCCTCCGGACGCTTTTTCTCATCCACATAGCCTTTAAAACGGTAACCGTGCCAGCGATTGGTCTCAAAGTAATGCTGCAGCTCCCTGGTACGCGGACTGTGACCGATGATCAGCACGTTCCGGTAGTTGAACCCCCATTTCCTATAAAGGATGAACCCATAATAGAGCAGAAACTTCCATCCCAGCAGGGCGGCAAAGTAAAAAATAAAGAGGTACCCGATGTCGTCCCTCGGAAAGTAAGAAAGAGGGGTCACCTGGAAGAACATCAAAAAGAGAAAGAAGAAGAATACGATGATCTTGATGTAGGCAAAGAGGATGGACTTTTTCCTGGTATTGCGGTCGATGTGGTGTGCGCCGAATATAATCACCAGCAGGGCCCAGCTGATGTTCAGGTAGGCATAAAACAGGAGATAGACAGGGGCAAAGCAGTCAGGTACATGGTGTGTCAGGCAGAAGCCCGCCACAAAGAAGAGGTTCAGCAGCACAAAATCGCCTGTGAGGCTGATCAGGGGAATATACCTGGCGTATTTTTGCGGCACGTCGACAGGGATTGAATTGAATTGGTTTTGTAAAAGTAAGAAAAAATCATCCACCGGAAGGGGATGCTCACCAAAGCAGGGGCTGGCTTCATCCCTGGACTGCTTCCCGGATCAGTTTGGCGTAGGCGTCGGTCACTTGTGACCAGCGGTAATCAGCGTCCACCTTTTGCAGGTTGTTTTGGACAAACTCCTTGCGCTTGCCGGGCGCCACCCCTTTCAGGATGCGGTAGGACACATCGCTTTCGTTACCAAAGTAGAGGGCATCCTCGCCAAGCACTGCGCGGTTAAACGGGTTGTCGTGGGCACAAATCAGCGCTGAGTCGCCCATGGCTTCCAGCAGGGAGGGATTGGTGCCACCTGAGGAATGGCCGTGGAAGTACATGCGGCAGTGGCGGCGCAGCTGATGCAGCTTTTCCTGGTCGAATACCGGTCCGGCAAAGATCACCCGCTGCTTGTCATGGGCCTTTTTCAGCCGGCGTCCGAAGCGGTTGTCCGTGTCGCCCACCACCACCAGCGGGTATTTGCTCAGGGAGGCTGAATGTCCCCTGATGATCTCCAGGATGTGGTTGTCGGACTGGATGCGGGCAATCAACAGGTAGTACCCATCCGGAGCCAGCTGATGGTCTGCCAGCGCCGTGGCCTTCAGCTCCCCGCTGGCCTCAGCGCCATAGGGGATGTATGCCGCTTTCCGCCCGTAGGTCTCTTCCAGGTGCTGCCGGATGGGGATGGAGTCGGCCACCAGCACATCACTGTGTTTGGCTGCCAGCGCCTCGGAATAACGCAGGAAACGCCGGACCGCCGCACTGTACTTACTGCGCTGCCACTCCAGTCCGTCCATGTTGGTAATGATCGCGGCATGTTTGGGCAGGCGCCAGTGCCATATGGCGTTACTGGTGTACCCCAGCTGCAGGATCACGTCAAAGCCGCGCCGCCTGCTGTCCTGTATGCAAAGCCAGTCGTAGACGAACTGTCCGGCCTGCCCGATTTTGTGCTCCGGATCGCGGCAAAGGATACGTTGAACGCCCTTCCAGACAGGATCTTTTAGCGGGTGGCGGCTGGAGTTGTACACCCAAACCTCCATGTGATGGCGCGAAACCAGCGCCGGGGTCAGGCGTTCGGCAAACTGCTCGAAGCCCCCGTATTGGTTCGGGATACCCCGGCATCCAAGGATGCCAACTTTCAATCGTCCGCTGCCTGACATCTGAACTGGTTTAAACAGGGATAAAAGTAGTAAAAAGCATTT
>SKNE01000034.1 GCA_007120675.1 Bacteroidales bacterium | reverse complement strand
TGGCCAGCTCACCGATGATCTTCAGTTCGGTCTCTGTGAAGCATATCCACGATGGGTTGTTCGGGTTGGAATAGAGCAGGGCCGCCACATTGCCCTTGGCCAGGTGCGATTCCAGCTTCTCACGAAGCTTTTCACCACGGTAATTGTAGACATCAAAACTATCGAACTTCCGGCCCTGGACACGACATTGCTGCTTATGCACCGGGAAGCCGGGGTCCAGGAAGAGAATGGTGTCCTTGTCCTTGTTAAGGCGGGTGACGGTCAGGAAGGTGGCAAAACTGCCCTGCATGGATCCCACGGTGGGGATGCAGCCACGTGACTGCACGTCGATGTTGACAAAGAGTTTCACAAAACGGCTGATCTCTTTCTTCAGTCCGGCCGTGCCGTCGATGTCCGGGTAAATGGCGGCCACCCCCTGATCCAAAGCGGCCTTTTCAGCCTCTACGCCGATATGGGCTGGCTTCAAACCCGGGATGCCCATCTCCATGCGAACATATCGCTGGCCGGTTTCCCCTTCAATGAAATCGACCAGGCGCTTGATCTCACGGATGGAGGCCTTGCCCACATTGTCCAGGCCCATCTGTTCAACATACTTTTCTACTACTGCGGAAGGAATAGGTGTATCTTTTCTCATGATAACAGTTTTTTTTTGGCGTCCAAAATACATATTTCCGCGGGATTAAAAAAGTCGGGAAACCCAAAAAGTCCTACTTTTGTGCCGCCCCGACAGGGAGACATGAGAATATCCTTCGTTTTGGGCAGACAGGCAGCTTTTGATGAATCAAAAAGATGGCCAGAACGGTCCGGCCAGGCTTTTAACCAGCATGTCCATATGGGTTCTCCCCTCTTCCTGCAGCAACTTGCCCTCTCCATTATCGTGGCCGGTGTATGGATCACCGCAGCCACCGTGCTGTCGGAAAGGATGGGAACCAAGGTGGGTGGCATGGTGGGTAATTTGCCCTCCACCATCCTGACCTCCCTACTGTTCATTGGCATCACCCAATCACCGGAATTTGTCTCCGAGACCACCCGCACCGTACCCCTTGGCATGTTCTTAAGCACCATGTTCCTTTTTACCTTTATCAGCCTGGCTAAAAGGGGACTGCTACCCGCCCTGTCCGGCTCACTGATATGCTGGGCCGCCCTTGCCGGTTTTTTCGCCTTGTTTCAGGACAGCGCGCGCATCACCTGGATCATCCTCTATTTTGCGGGCGCCCTGGGCACCTATTTGCTGGCCGAGAAAGTGCAGAAGATCCCCTCCCTGGGAAAGGTAAAAAAGCACTATTCCATGGGGCAGATCCTTTTCCGGGCCCTCTTTGCGGGCAGTGTGGTGGGTGCATCCGTAGTGATCGCCAGGGCAGGATCCCCCTTCTGGGCCGGTATCTTTGCCAGCTTTCCGGCCATGATGCTTTCGGCCATGGTGATCCTTACCCGTTCGGCAGGCTATCCCTTTGCGCGGGCCACAGGCAAGATCATGCTGCTGGCATCCACCAACATTGTTATCTACAGCCTGGTGGCCAGCGTAACCTTTCCCAGCGTGGGAATATGGTATGGCACGCTGATCGCCTACCTGGTAGCTGCCCTTTGGGTGTGGTTTCTGAAGCCCCTTTTCGATAAAGGATTATAAAACAACGGTATAAAGATTTTCATGATTGCCTGATTATAGCTAATTTGGCCGATCGAAAAACCCATTAAAGCACATAACCATGAACAAAATCTTTTTCCTTAGCCTTTTATTTCTCTTTTTCCTGCACCATCAGGCCCCTGCACAGGCCGAAATGGCCTACCAGGAGCCACCTGCCAGCATCATCGAGCTGGTGGATGCACCCACCACACCATCCATGAGCATTAGTCCACGTAACAACAGGATATTACTCATGGAGAACCCCGGCCTGCCCACCCTCGAAGACCTTGCGGTGGAAGAGCTGCGCCTGGGTGGGATCCGTTTCGATCCCCGCACCAACGGGCCGAGCAGGGGCTGGCACCACACCGGTCTGATGCTCATGGACATCGACGGCAGCAATGAGCGCCCCGTGAGCGGACTTCCTGAGAATCCCCGCCTGCGCAACATCTCCTGGTCGCCCGACGGCCAGAAGGTGGCCTTCCTGCATACCGGTGAGGACGGCATCGAACTGTGGTGGCTCGATGTGGCCACGGCGCATGCCCGGGCCCTGACAGGCCCCGTGGTCAATGCCGTGCTGGGGAACACCTTCAACTGGCTGTCAGACAGCGAGACCATTGTGTATACGGCCATCCCGGCGGACCGTGGAGAGGCCCCGGAGAGGCCCCGTGTGGCCACCGGACCCGTGATCCAGGAGAGCGTCGGACGGCGCGCGGCCGTTCGCACCTTCCAGGACCTTCTGGGTGATGCCCACGATGAAGCGATCTTCGACCATTACACCACAGCACACCTGCACCAGACCGACCTGGAAGGGAACAGCACACCGATCTGGAAACCTGCCGTCATATGGTCCTTCAATGTGTCGCCCGATGGGCAGTATATCCGTGTGACCACACTGCAAAAGCCCTACTCATATATCGTCCCTTTTTCCCGCTTCGCCCACCGTTATGAGGTGATCGACATCGAAGGCAATCCCGTCCGCGTGATCGCCGACATCCCCGTCACGGAAGAGATGCCCCGCGGATTTGGAGCCACCCGCGAGGGGGCCCGCAGCATCTCCTGGCGCAACGACGCCCCGGCCACGCTCTACTGGGTGGAAGCCCTCGACGGTGGCGACCCCAATACAAAGGCTGAGTTCCGCGACCAGGTCTTCTTTATGGAAGCGCCCTTCCAGGAAGAGGCCGTGGCAGGATTCAAAACCAACTACCGCTATTCAGGGATCACCTGGGGGAACGACGACTTCGCACTGGTGAACGAGTTCTGGAGGCCCACCCGCATGGCGAAAATGAGCTCATTCCACCCGGCGGACCCCGCCGCAGGACTCACACTCATACGTGAGCGCTCCGTGGAGGACAGGTACGGCGACCCCGGGAATTTGCAGACCACTACCAATGAATACGGCCGCAGCGTGCTGATGTTCGACCGCAACGGTCGCGACCTGTTCCTTGTGGGACAAGGTGCATCGCCGGAAGGCAACAGACCCTTTGTCGACATCTACCACTTCCATACGGATCAGACTACACGCCTGTGGCGCAGCGAAGCGCCCCACTATGAGCAGGCCATGCGCATCATCGACCCCGATCGCCGCCTGGTGATCACACGGCGGGAGTCCGTGGAGGAGCATCCCAACTTTTACCTGCGTGACCTCAGAAATGACCAGGTGACACAGATCACTGACTTCCCCGAGCCTTTTCCACAACTGCGCGAACTGCACAAGGAAATGATCCACTATGAGCGTGAGGATGGCATACCCTTGTCAGGGGAGCTCTTCCTGCCACCCGGATTTACCCCCGGCACCGATGAACCCCTTCCCACCATTTTCTGGGCCTACCCGAGAGAATTCCTCACCACCGACGGGGCAGGACAGGTAAGTGGATCACCCTACACCTATACCAGGCTGGGATCCACCTCCATTGTGATGCTAACCACACAAGGCTATGCCGTGCTGAACAACGCCTCATTCCCCATCGTGGCCGGCGACACGGGCGAACCCAACGACACCTTTGTGGAACAGCTGGTGGCCAACGCAGAAGCTGGCATTAACCACCTCATCGACATGGGGGTGACAGACCCTGAAAGGGTGGGCGTATCGGGACACTCCTATGGCGCATTCATGACAGCCAACCTGCTTACCCACAGCGATGTATTCGTTGCCGGCGTGGCAAGAAGCGGCGCCTATAACCGCACACTCACCCCCTTCGGGTTCCAGCTTGAAGAGCGTACCTACTGGCAGGCCCCCGAGGTATACAATGCCATGTCACCCTTCATGCATGCCGATAAAATGGAAGTGCCCATGCTGCTCATCCACGGTGCCGACGACAACAACTCAGGCACCTTCCCCATGCAGAGTGAGCGCTATTATGACGCCCTGCGCGGCCACGGTGCCACGGTACGACTGGTGATGCTGCCCCACGAAAGCCACGGCTATCGTGCCAGGGAGTCGGTGCTCCACATGCACTGGGAGTGGCTCGAATGGTTCGACCGTTACGTGAAGAACAGGGAATAAGGGGCAAGGAATGCCGATGGCACGTCAGAATGCCACGGACCCCGAACCGGGAACAGAACGCATAGGAGATACAAACCGGGAAGGAAACAGGAAAAGCTATCTTTTGACAATCCGGAAGGTTCTGACCGGCCGCTTGTCCCTGTAAATGGTGACAACATACAGGCCGGGATCGAATGGATCAAAATTGAAGCTGTGTTCAGCGCCAATGAATGAGTCACTGCCCACCAGGCGCCCCATGCTGTCGTAAACCCGGAAACTGAAGTCCTCCGGTCCAGCGTGCCTGATCTCAATATTCAGGTAATCGGCGGTGGGATTGGGGTAGGCAGTAATGTCCAGATCAGTGTCATACAGGTCTTCGACAGAAACAATGATCAGTCCGGGTTGCTGAAACCCCTGGGTGAGAATCCAGTCTCCGGCTACCAGGGTCTCGATGGCCAGCTCACCCAGCGTCCAGCTGATGGACAGGTCATTGCCCTCGTGGTAGTTGCCTGCGGGGACAACCGCTTCCTGGGCAAAAGGCCTTGTTATCATCATCACCGCGAATGCTGCAAACAGGAATCTCTTTTTCATCTCTTGGTCTTTTGGTTGATTCATCCAGACGAACAGGGTGGCTTACCAGCCGGGTGAGCCTCCAAAAAGCCGGGCGATCAGCATCCACCCTGTGAACTGATCTTACCATGGCTGGTTGATGGAATGGCTCGTGCCGGTATAAGCAAAAGTACATGAAATTTCTTAATCCCACACTCACCCCCAAGAATTCAACACATGACGCAGTATCTGTACACCTTCCCTGAAAAGCTGATCCGCGCAACCTTCGTCCGCCGCTACAAGCGATTCATGGCCGACTTTTACCTGGAAAGCGGTGAGCTGGTCGTGGCGCATTGTCCCAATTCAGGCAGCATGAAGTCCTGCCTGGAGCAGGGCGCTGAAGCCTGCCTCTCCCCGGTTAACAATCCCAAACGAAAAACCCGTTACACCTGGGAGATGATTCGCATCAATGGCCAGTGGGTAGGCATCAATACCTCCCTGCCCAATATCATGGCCTCAGAGGCCATGAGGCAACAGGCGATCCCCGGACTGGAGGGCTATGAGGATATCCGGCGTGAAGTAAGGTTTGGCGACAGCCGTTTTGATATCCTGGCCCAGAACGGCCAGGAGCAATGCTATGTGGAGATCAAGAATGTAACCCTCAATGAGGCGGGGGTGGCCATGTTCCCCGATTCGGTCACGCTGAGGGGACAAAAACACCTGGACACCCTGCGGGAAGTTAAGTCGCAGGGCATGCGGGCAGTACTGCTTTTTGTTATCCAGCGCACAGACGTCCACGCCTTTGCGGCGGCCAGCCACATTGACCCCGCCTATGCCCGCAAGCTGGAAGAAGCCAAAGACAGCGGTGTGGAGGTGATCCCCTGGCAAGTCCGCGTCACACCCGAAGGGATCCGGCCGGTGAAACTGTTTAACTACCCTGCGTGATTCATGCAGGGTAGGCAGGAATCACCTATCTTTGCCCCCTTGAAATGACGAAAGAACAGCCGTTCAACCGGCACAACGACACCCGGCACCCCATGGCCGGCAGACTGAATGGCGGGTTGGACCCTCAAAGGGAAGCGGGGGATTAGCAAGGAATCGATGACAGAAGCCATCAATTACATACAGGCGCGCGACATCAGCAAGGCTTACGGGGAGAAAGTCCTGTTCCGGGGTATTTCCCTGAGCATCGACCAGGGGCAGAAGGTCGCCCTCATCGCGCGCAATGGCACCGGGAAAACAAGCCTGATGAACATCATCGCGGGACTGGATGAGCCCGATGAGGGTTTTTGCACCTACCGGTCCGGACTACGCATCTCTTACCTGCCACAGGAGCCGGACTTTGATCCGCAGCTGTCGGTCTCAGAGGCCCTGCTCTCGGCCGACAACGAGCAAACCCGCACCATCAGGAAATACGAAGAGCTGGTGGGTGACCCCGCCGCAGCCAGCGACCCCCTGAAGTCAAGAGACCTGCAGCACCTCATCGAAAGGATGGATGCCCTCCAGGCGTGGGACTATGAGCAACAGGTCAAACAGGTTCTCACGCAGCTGAAGATTGGCGACCTGAAGGCCCGGGTGACCACACTGTCGGGCGGTCAGATCAAACGGCTGGCCCTGGCAAAGGTGCTCATTGAAGAGCCCGACTTTGTCCTGCTGGACGAGCCCACCAACCACCTGGACATCCAAATGATAGAGTGGCTGGAAGACTTTCTGAGCCGGCAAAAGGTCACCCTGCTGATGGTCACCCACGATCGCTACTTCCTGGACGCCGTTTGCAACGAGATTGTGGAGATGGAAGATGGCCGCGTGCACACCTACCGGGGCAATTATGCCTATTTCCTGGAAAAGAAGCAGATCCGCAAGGAGGCAGAAGCGGCACAAAACGAAAAAGCCCTCAACCTGCTGCGTAAAGAGACGGAGTGGATGCGACGGAGTCCCCCCGCACGCACCACCAAATCAAAAGCCCGCATACAATCCTACCGCGACCTGAAAGAGGAAACCAGCCGGCCCCGGGAACAAACCTCTGGTGAAATACGGATGGACATGACCCGGCTGGGCAAAAAGATCCTTGAACTGGTAAACATCGGCAAGTCATTTGACGGAACAGCCTATGTGAACGACTTCTCCTATGTGTTCAAAAGAGGAGAGCGGGTG
>SKNE01000277.1 GCA_007120675.1 Bacteroidales bacterium | reverse complement strand
CTCCGAGGCATCCAGGTGGAGGCCGTGCACCAGTATCGTCTTTGGTGAGTCCAGCACGCCGGCTTCGTTCAGTCGCTGCACCACCTGCTGGTAATAGGTCTGTAAACAGTGCTCCTGGTCATACTTGTCCTCAGCCACGTGCATGTGTATGCCGCTGTCGTATTTATGCATGATGTTGACAGCGTCCTTCATGGTCTCCGGTCCCACCGTAAAGGAAGCATGAAGCCCAACCAGTCCCTGTCTCTTCTGAAGGTAGCGCTCGGTCTCCTCAAGTCCCTGCCGCGCCTTTTCCATGCCATCCCTGTCGGTGGCCTCGTAGCAGAGCAGATGACCTATGCCCACCTCTTCGAAAGCTTCCGCAATGATATCCAGCGACCCGGCAATGCAATGGGGGGAAGCGTGGTGATCGATGACGAAGGTGGCCCCGGCTTTGGCTGCCGCCATGGCGGTGACCAGCGCACTGTAGCGGATGCTTTCCTCATCCAGCTGTTTGTCCAGCGACCACCAGATGTAGTTGAGTATCTCACGAAAGTTACCCGGCTTTTTCGGTGGTGGCGGCATGCCCCTGGCCAGTGCGGAGTAGACGTGGTGATGGCCTACGGCAAAGGATTTGGTGATCAGTTTCCCGCTGCAGTCAATCACTTTGTAAGTACTGGTATCGAAATCCTTACCTGGCCTGCCCAACAGGTGTATGCCACCCTCCGGGCCCTCCTCCACAAGTACGTCGCTGGCTTCAAACGCCAGGCTGTCCCAATGGATGAATGTGCCGTTTCGTAAAAGTATAGCCATGTGTTTTCCTTTTGGATGGTTTTTTTGTGCAAATTTAGCGGATAAGTAACTAACCCCGCTTTAGGGGGAGCCTTGTGCTCCTGGTACCCTCATAAGCGGCAAAGGCGTTGGCCACTGCGGCGGCGGTGGGCACCATGCCGATCTCCCCAATGCCTTTGGCGCCATAAGGGCCGTGGGGGTCGCTTTGCTCCACTCCAATCACCTTTACTTCCGGCATGGCATTGGCCCTCAGTATGCCCATATCTTTCAGGCGGAAGCTTTCGGGTACGCCATCTTTCATGGGCAATTCCTCACTGAGGGCATACCCAATGCCCATGTGCACGGCGCCTTGCACCTGCCCTTCAAACAGGGTGGGGTTCATGATCTTTCCGGCGTCATGGGCGGCCACCACCCGGCAGATGGCACCCTCTTCATTGAGGATCGCCACCTGGGCGGCATAGCCGTAGGCAAAATGGATCTTTGGGTCATCCGCCTCTTCACCGGGTTTGCAGGTCCAGTCGCAGACATAGCTTCCCACATACTCCCTGCCAGTGAGTTTTTCCAGCCGGAGGTTCAGCTCACCCGGCCCTTCCAGGTCCTTCCTGATCTTTTTTGCTGCATCGATGATGGCGTTCCCCAGCAGGGCGGTGCCCCTGGAGGAAGTGGTCATGCCGGTGGGTATCTCTTCTGCTGTGTCGACCACCACCTCTATCACCGAGGGATCGATCCCGGTCTCCTGGTGTAATGTCTGGATGGCCATGGTATGGATCCCCTGCCCCATTTCAGTCCAACCATGGTGTATCCTCACCTTCCCGGCTCCGTTGATCACGATCTTCACCTGGCTTTCGTCCGTCATCCCGTTCCCCACCCCACTGTTTTTGATCCCGCAGGCGATGCCGGCATAGCGGGCCTGTCTGAACTCCTCCTTCACCGCCAGCAGGCATTGCCTGAGACCCACCCCCTCCAGCGCCTGGCCTGTGGCGGTGCGGGCACCGTCTGACAACGCGTTGTCGTAACGGATCTGCCACCTGTCGAACCCGCCTGCCTGGCACAGCTGATCAATGCACGACTCGATGGCGAATACCACCTGGGGCACCCCGAAGCCGCGCATGGCCCCGGAGGCGATGTTGTTGGTGTGGATAGTCCTGGCCTCGATGTCCACCGCCCCGATGGCGTAGGCACCCGTGGCATGTCCCACCACCCTTTCCATCACCTTCGTGCCCACCGAGGCATAGGCCCCGGTGTCGCCCAGGGCTCGCAGGCGAAGGGCGGTCAATTTGCCTGCCTGGTTGCATGCCAGGCTGATCTCCATCTCCACGGGATGCCTTTTGGGATGCATGCGGATCGATTCCGCCCTGTCCAGGTGCACCTTCACCGCCCTGTTAAGCAGCCAGGCAGCCAGGGCCGCGTGTCCCTGCACGCTCAAATCTTCCTTCCCTCCAAATGCGCCGCCGTTGGCCACCTGCACCACCTTCACCTCTTCCTGCGGCAGGTCCAGCAGGCGGGCAATCTGGCGGCGGTCGACATAGACGCCCTGTCCCTGGCTGTAGAGCCTGATGCCATTACCCTCCGGCATGGCCAGGGCGCATTCAGTTTCCAGGAAACCGTGCTCCACGTGCTGTGTCCGGTAGACACCGGTGACCTTATGGGCCGCCTGCCTGAAGGCCTGATCCACGTCTTTCGAGCGTATGCTGCAGACCTCCAGGATATTTGAACGGCCCGGGTGAACCTCCGGACTGTCCACCTCGATGGCCTGCTGCATGGATGTGACCGGCTCAAGCACTTCGTAATCCACCTCAACCAGGGAGGCGGCCTCCCTGGCAAGTGCTTCATGTTCAGCAACGACCAGTGCCAGTACATCACTGATACAATGGGTCACCTCACCCACACCGATCATCAATGGCCAGTCTTGCTGGATCAGGCCGATCACCTTGTCGCCCGGGATGTCCCCGGCGGTGAGCACCGCCTTAACGCCGTCCATGGCCATGGCCTTCGATGTGTCGACGGACCTGATCACGGCACGGGGGTGGCGGCTGAAGCAGGGGACGCCGTAAAGCATGCCGTCAACATGGAGGTCGTCCACAAAGGGCCTGTCGCCCAGGGCGGTCTCCATGGCCTGGTACTTGGGATAGGGCTTTCCGATGCGTGCCTCCCCGTGCGGCTGTTCCGCCCCGGTCTTATCTGCCGCACCCAGGGCTGCCTCAATGGCATCCACGATCTTGATGTATCCTGTACAGCGGCAAAGGTTGGGACTGATGGCACGGACGATCTCTTCCCGCGAAGGCCTTTTGGCTTGTTTGAACAGCTTACGGGAGCGCATGATAAAACCCGGACTGCAAAAGCCACACTGGACAGCCCCATGCGCGGCAAAAAGGCTGGCTATCAGCTGGCGGAAATCAGCGGGCAGGCCTTCTGTGGTCAGAATGACCGCCCCGTTGAGCCCTTCCATTTTGGTGCGGCACGCCAGGCGGGCATGCCCATTGATTTCCACGGTACAGGCCCCACAGCTCCCTTCGCCGGAACAGCCATCTTTTGGGGAAGTGATGCGGCGTTCGTTTCTCAGCCAACCCAGCAGCGTGGTGCCGCCTGCTCCGCGGTAAACATAGTCATCACCGTTCAATTGGAAATGGATCATACCCATGTGAGTGTATTTGGTGCGTGTGCCATTGGTGTCAGCCAAAGAGTACCTTCTGAATGCTCCCGGTATCGGGTTCCACCGCATCCGGTATATGGAGATGCTTTTCCAGTGCACGGATGTCTTTCAGTCCGCTGCCCGTGGAGAGGACCACCTGGTGTGTCTTCTCACCGATCAGCCCCTTGCGGTGATGGTGAAGCAGTCCGGCGAAAGCTGCTGCTGCTGCCGGCTCAGCAAAAACCCCTGTATTCCTGGCCATTACAGAGGCTGCCGAAAGGATGTCCGTGTCGCTTACACTGACCCACTCACCTCCGTAACGGAGCAGGTACCACTTTGCCATGTGGAAGTTTCGGGGCACATCCACCGAGATTGAATCAGCGATGGTGCAACTGGAACGGGCGTGAAATCCTGTTCCCGCCATGTTTCTTACCAGGTTGTCGCTCTTTTCAGACTGGACGGCCACGATGACGGGCATCTGTTGGATAATGTCCAGGGCCAGCAGGTCCTCAAAGCCTTTGTAGATACCTGATAGGATCACACCGTCACCCACCGGGACATATATCCTGTCAATGGGCCGGTTGCCCATTTGCTCAAAGATCTCCCAGGCCGCCGTTTTCTTTCCCTCGATGGTCAGCGGATTGTATGCCGTGTTCCGGTTATACCAGTTGAACTCATGCGACAGCTGTATGCTCAGCTCAAAGGCCTGGTCATAGGTCCCTTTTACCGGGATCAGGTGGGCCCCGTAAAGCATGATCTGGCTGATTTTTGCTGCAGGGGCCCCGGCGGGCACCAGGATGACGGCATGCTGCCGCTGCGCGGCGCATATGCCTGCCAGCGAGGACCCGGCATTGCCTGTGGATGCCGCCACGATGGTGTCGTAACCCATTTCCCTGGCAAAAGCTGAGACAAGTCCCGAGGCCCTGTCCTTATAGGAGAATGTGGGATTCTGGCTGTCGTCTTTGATGTGCAGATGATAGGGCAGCGGTTCGCCATCCAGCTGACTGCAGGAATACATGGGTGTTTGCCCTATCCGCAGCGCAGGCAGGTTACCCGGGTCACTAATGGGCAAGAGGGCGGAAAAGCCGGTTTGCTTTAAGTCCGAGAAGTCCGCGATGCTCCTTTTTATCCGCCCGTAGTCGTATATGGTCTTCAGCACCCCCCTTGGGGGGGTATCAGCTTGATTACCTGCGCTGCAGGTGGGACAAAGGTAGATGATATCCGGCCTCAGGTCGTACTGCCTGCCGCAGTCGATACAGATAAAAACACAGTCGTTCCGGGTCTTGGTCTTTGCCATCGCATCCGCTTCTTCGGCCAATTTATTAATTTTTATGCAAACCGCGGGTGTTTTTTATAATTTTGTTGGACAGGGGAAGGGGGGAGGCCCCTTTGAACAGGTCATGTCCGGAAAAAACCATTTTGTGATGAAAGGGATGCTGTTGAATTGCCTGCTGCTGCTGCTGGTGAGTCTCCCCGTTCGTTCCCAGTATGCCCCTTTTCCCAACAGTCGTGTGGCCGAGGTGGACGGGTTGGGGATTCATTACCGTCACTGGGCTGCCAGGGGGGAAGTGTTTCGGGGCAGCGTGCTGATGGTGCACGGGTTCGCAGGATCCACATTCTCATGGCAGGAGGTGGCTGACAGCTTGATGACGCTGGGTTATGAGCTTGTGGCGGTGGACATGCCACCTTTCGGGTACAGCGACAAATCGCCACGCATCAACCAGTCCATCACCGCCCATGCCATTCGTCTGCACCGTTTTATCCACCAGGAGTTTCCCGGCCGTCAATGGCACCTGGCGGGCCACTCAATGGGCGGCGCCGTTTCACAGGCCTACGCTTTGATGTATCCCGGTGACCTGGAAAGCGTCACCTTTGTGGCGGCAGCCCTGTTTGCAGAGCTGCCCAGGGGTGAGCACCAGGTGAACTTCCTGCTTCGCTTGTCGCCCCTGCGCTTTATAGCCGGGGAGCTGGCCGAAACCTGGTTTATCACCGAAAAACGGGTGGAGGGACTGCTGGCCTCGGCCTATGGGATGGCGCCCGATCCGGGGCAGGTGCGTGCTTATTTGGACGCCTTGCTTGTTCCCGGCACGGCAAGGGCCATCTTGTCGGCTCCCGCCTATCACCAAGAGAAAAAAAAGCTGGAGGCGGCAGAACTGGCTGTCCCCTCCCTGGCCATCTGGGGGGAGGCTGACACCTGGGTGCCACTGGCCGGCCGCAGGAATATCCTGGAGAGGATGCCCGGGACGAAACTTTTGGTGATGGAAGGGGTGGGACACAACCCCATGGAGACCCATCCGGAGGCATTCATCTCCGCCTGGCTGGACTTCCTCGATGGCATCTCCCAGAGAAAAGAAGGCTAAAGCCTTGGATTGAAGGCGGCACTGAAGTCTGACCCGAAAGTATAACTTAACCCGATACTTCCCGAAACCATGTAGTTGGTGGCTTGCTGGGACTGTTCAAGGAGGATCTCTTCGATGCTCAGGTCACCGGCAGGGATGGCCAGCAGGTCATTGATGAAGTTTACATTGGTTTGCACATTCAGCGAAAACCCCTGGAACAGCCTCAGGTTTACATTGGCAAATACTTCGGCCCGGTTGATGCTCAGGTCATGGAAGAAGTGTGAGCCTGTGATGCCTGCCCGGAAGTTACCCCAGGGCTGCTGGAAACGGGCAGAGGCCTCCAGCGATTGCGACCAGAGGAACTCCCGATCCTTGGCATAGATGGTCATCTCCATGTAGTCGTGGTATCCGTAGCCCATGCGATAAGCCAGGGTGATGGAGCGCCTGGTGGCTTCATCATAGGGAAAGAAGCTGTATTCCACGGCGGGGACCAGCTGAAAATTGAAACGCATATTGTGGAAGGTGCTGGAAAGGCTTGAGTTGAAGACCCCAACCGACCAGTGGTCATTGATGCTCTTGACCACATAAGCCTGGTGACCGTGGCGATGGGATGAGCTGACTATGGTGTCTTCGTCGGTCCGGTAGGTGCGCTGGCTAAAATTGAAGTAGGGCCGGAAACGGACCTTCCAGTCGGCCGTCACGCGGTCAGCAAAAAAACCAAAACGCGATGAGTAGGAACTCTGCCTCTCTTCGGTACGAAAGTTGCCGCCCCCGTAGATTTCAAACACCCAGCTGTTCCATGGGTCAACTTCAGGCTCCAGCTGGTTCTCCCTGATGATGGCCGCCTCATCAAAGTCGTACTCCACCAAGATGCGGTTGGCCAGCGGCGTGGTGGCTATGTACCTGACCAGGCCAATTTTCAGCACATTGGTGTACCCCCGGCGGGTGTCGTCGCTGGAGTTGGTGGATGGTGCCCAATAGGTCATGTCCTGGTCAACGCCGCTGAAGCGCCGGCCCCCAATGAAGGAAATGGCGTAGTTGGTTCCGGCCGAGCCGGCACCGTGCCGCGTCATCAGGATGTGCACATCGGCAGCTTCTTTGTCCCGCACATATTGAACAATGGG
>SKNE01000103.1 GCA_007120675.1 Bacteroidales bacterium | reverse complement strand
TTCATAAGCTCGATCAAAAGGCATCTGCCCGGTGAAGAACTGAATCATCGCGCTGGCTGCCAACCGGGATCGCTTTTGCCGAAGGGAGTCGGGCTTGCCTGCCAGTCCTGCTATTGCCGGCACTTTACCGGTGGGTGAGCCGAAACGGTCCGCTAGTTCACGGAAAGCTCTTCCTTAATGATGTCCATCCCCTTGTGGATGGCTTCCTCGTTGAGGGGGATGAGGTGGTGGTATCGCTCAGGCAGCACCTTCTGCAAACCTTTGATCACATTTTCCAGTTCAATGATGGGCTTCACCTTGAGGAATCCCCCGATGACGATCATGTTGAACACTTTGGTGTTATTCATCTTCACCGACTCGTCGTACGCGGCAATGGCGCAAATATTGATGTCCTTGCGTTTGGGTTTGCGTGTCATGCCGTTTTCTTCATAAATCAGGAGTCCGCCGGGCTTCACCGCATCCTCAAACTTATCCATGGATGGCTGGTTGAGAACGATGGCGGTGTCGTACTTGGTCAGCACCGGCGAACTGATCTGTTCATCGCTGATGATGGCCGTACAGTTTGCCGTCCCGCCCCTCATTTCGGGACCATAGGAGGGCATCCAGCTCACCTCCTTTCCCTGCATCACACCGCTGTAACAAATGATCTGACCCATGGACAAAACCCCTTGTCCACCAAAGCCTGCAATAATGATTTCTTCTGTCATGTCGAACAATGTTTATTGGTTTTCCGGAACCTTGATGTCGCCCAGGGGATAATAGGGGAACATGTTTTCTTCCATCCACTTATTCGATTGGGCCGGTGTCATCTTCCATCCTGAAGGGCAATTGGACACAATCTCCACGAAGCAGGTGCCTTTGTTTAGCTTCTGGTATTCCATGGCCTTCTTGAGTGCCCTTTTGGCCTTCCTGGCGTTGGCCGGGGCATGCACCGACTGCCGGGTGACAAAATAGGTTCCCGGGAGCTCTGCCACAAGTTCCGTAATTTTCAGTGGGTTACCCATTGTGGCCACATCACGCCCGCGGGGTGAGGTGGAACTCTTCATTCCAGGCAGGGTAGTTGGTGCCATCTGTCCCCCCGTCATCCCGTAAATCCCATTGTTGATGAAGACCACAAGGATGTTTTCCCCCCTGTTACAGGCATGAATGGTCTCGGCTGTTCCGATGGCAGCCAGGTCGCCATCGCCCTGGTAGGTGAACACAAACTTCTCGGGGAAGACCCTCTTGATGCCCGTGGCAACGGCCGGTGCCCTCCCGTGGGCCGCTTCCTGCATGTCCACGTCAAAATAGTAATAGGCCAGGACGGAGCAACCCACCGGGGCCACCCCGATGGTTTCGCCCTGTATGCCCAACTCATCAATGACCTCTGCCAGCAGACGGTGAGCGGTGCCGTGTCCGCAACCGGGACAGTAATGCAGGACCCGGTCGGTCATCACACTGGTCTTTTCGTAAACCAGGTTATCTGGATGTACTAAATTGTTTTCTGCCATATGTTTATCCTCCTACGATTTTTTGTTCCAAGGCTTCCAGTATCTCCTCCGGACTGGGTATCATGCCGCCAAAGCGGCCATAAAATTTAACCGGTGTCTTGCCGTTGACCGCCAGGCGCACATCCTCCACCATCTGGCCTGCATTCATCTCCACGGTGAGGACCCCCTTCATTTGCGATGCCAGCCTGCTGATCTCATCATAGGGGAAGGGATAAAGCGTCTGCGGCCGGATCAGTCCCACCTTGATGCCCTTTTCACGGGCCATCTCCATGGCCTTGCGGGTGATGCGTGCACAGGAGCCAAAGGCGACGAAAAGGTACTCGGCATCATCGCACTGATGGGTTTCGAAAAGCACCTCATTCTTTTCCATCTCGCGGTATTTGGCCTGCAGGCGAAGGTTCACCTTCTCCTGCTCTTCCGACTGCAACTGCAGTGAGGTAACGATGGCGCTGGGCTTGCCCGGCTTCTTGCCCACGGTGGCCCACTCATATTCGGTGGTGTCGCGGGGCATCTGTTCGAACAGCTCCACCTTCTCCATCATCTGGCCGATGATGCCGTCAGACAGGATCATCACGGGATTGCGGTATTTGAAGGCCAGCTCAAAAGCCAGCTTCACATAGTCCACGCTTTCCTGCACGGTGGCGGGAGCCAGTACGATGAGTTTATAGTCCCCGTGGCCACCGCCTTTCACGGCCTGGAAATAATCCGACTGCGATGGTTGGATGGTACCCAGTCCGGGGCCTGCGCGTACCACGTTGACCACTACACAGGGCAGCTCAGCTCCGGCAATATAGGAAATGCCTTCCATCTTCAGGCTGATGCCCGGACTGGATGAGGAGGTGATCACCCGCTTGCCGCATCCGGCCGCTCCATAGACCATGTTGATGGCTGCCACCTCGCTTTCGGCCTGCAGCACCTGCATGCCCGTACGATCGGCCGGGTTTTCACGCATCAGGTACTCAATCACCTCCGACTGCGGGGTGATGGGGTAGCCAAAATATGCGTCGGCACCAGCCCGTATGGCCGCCTCAGCCAGGGCTTCATTGCCTTTCATCAATCTCAATTCTTTTGTTGCCATATCTGTGTGATTTCTGATTCTTGTCTGCTTACTTTGCGGGACTGAAAAGGCATCCAAATCTGTTTTGCCAGGCATGCGGGCGGGTCCTCACCGGTCATCCCAATGGATGGTTAACAGGGCCCGGGTGGATCTGGCGGGATCGTGACCGGGTGAATCCTGCCGCCTGAGGGCCGGCCCGGCCACTTCAGGCCTTCTTAACCGCCTTTTCCCGGTAAACGGTGATCACTGCGTCCGGACAAACAATGGCGCAGTTGGCACACCCGGTGCAGGCCGAATTCACCTTCATTGCGTAGTGGTACCCTTTACTGTTCACTTCGTTGCTGAGGGCCAGGACCTCGTGCGGACAAGCCGTCAGGCAAACCTCGCAACCCTTGCACCTTTCTATGTTGATGACAACATCCCCTTTTCTAGCCATTGTCTGTATGATTTGTGGTGTAAAAAACGTTTTGTGAAATGATAAACATCTTTCGAGCTGGACAAAGCTATAATTATTTATTCAATTAGGGAGGGCTATTCCGGATTATTTTTTAATTCACTAATTTTACCCCATGACTGGAAAAAAGCGGCGACGGGGATTCAAAGGCTTATTCAGAAAGAGTCTAATTTTTCTGGAAATTGCCTTGCTGATTCCGCTGTTGATTGTACTCGTAAGCAACCAGGTGATCAGGGTGTCGTCGGGGCCTTTCCTCTATGACCTGGCAGAGGAGATACCCTACCAGCGCGTGGGGCTGGTCCTGGGCACTTCCCACAGGATCCGCAGCGGGGGACCGAATCCCTATTTCCATCACCGCATGGAGGCCGCCGCCCATCTCTACCACAGCGGCAAGGTGAGCTATTTAATTGTCAGCGGCGACAACCGCACCCGGTATTACAATGAACCAGCCCAGATGAAGCGGGCGCTGCAAGCCCTTGACGTTCCCGGCGAGGTGATTTATAAAGACCATGCGGGCCTGCGCACCCTCGACTCGGTCCTGCGCGCCCGGGAGGTGTTCGGACTCGATAGTGTGACCGTGATCTCACAGCGTTTTCAAAACCAGCGGGCGGTCTACATCGCACGATACCACGGGATGGAGGTGCTGGCCATGAATGCTGCCGATGTGGAGCATCAAAACGGGAACAGGATCATGGTGCGCGAATGGTTTGCCAAGGCCAAGGTTTTCTGGGACCTGATCAAGCAGCCCGGGCTGGTCATTGAAGATGAGCCTGTACTCATCGGGGTATAGAATCAGCCTGGTCCCATCAGTAGGCATAGTCCACCACCCTTCCCACATACTGACCGTCAACGATGATCCAGGTCACCTCGTACAGGCTTGGAACGCGACTATTCTGCATATGTATGTAGATGCGACGGCCATCCTCCGAAAGGAAGGCTTTCGTGTAGCACTCATGGCGGCTGAACAGTCCCCGCCGGCTGCAGAAGTTTGGTTCAAAAATGTCCCGGAAAGCCCTGTTCGGAAGAGATAATCGCTGATCCCCCTTAAACAGGTGGACATTGACCAGCCGGTGCCTGGGAAGGCTGCCGTCAAACCCCCAGAAAAAGCGTCCGTCGATCCGGTACACATAATTTTGGGGACCAAAATAATCGATGCGGTGCATCTCTGCAAAAAAGGGGGCCCTGGAGACATGCACCCTCAAATCGTCCAGTCCCAGGGTGATCGTATGGTGGGTGATGCTCTGGAGCTCAAACTGACGCAAAGGCACTTTACCGCTCAAGCCAATGATTGACCCGGTAAAGGTGAAGCTACCCACCTCTGCCCGAAGCGTGGAATCGGACAAGCTGAAAAAACTCTCTGCCGCGCCCTTATAGTCAGGCACCACGTAATCACCCGTCTGTCCGTGCAGCAAGCCGGATAAGCAAAGAATCAGGGTATGCAGTAATAGCGTACGCATGGTTTTTCAGCTGGACTCCCATACAAAGATACACAAGACACCGGTATTCCAACCAGGTATCAGTCCCGGAGCTGCTGCAGGATAAGTGGTTTAAAGTCATCAATGATTGCAATCAGTCAGCATAATTTTTTATCTTCGCAGGGCAAACCAAATACTACTGTAAGCAATGGATATCCAGGAAAAAATCATCAAGACCTTTGAGGATGCAGCCAAGCCACTGCGCACCGGAGAACTGGCTGAGCTGGCAGGCATCGAAAAGAAAGAGGTGGAAAAAGCCATCAAGAAAATGAAGGACGCCGGCAGCATCATCTCACCCAAGCGCTGCTACTATGATCTGAAAAAGTAAAGGGATCCTGCGGCATGCAGGCCCTCATTGGAGCAGCTGGTAATACCTGTCCCTGATCGCCTTCAGGGCATTGATGCCGATGTTTTCCTTGTAGACCCTGACCAGGTCGATGACCTGGTCATGATGGTATAATGCGGCCTGTGCGGCATCAAAGTACAGAATACTTGTGTCGAATTTTGCCTCCTCGGTCAGCTTCTTGAATGACTCCCAGTTGATGTAGGATGGTATGCGGAAGTATCCCTTTGTGGCGTCCTCCGCATCCATGAACAGTCCGTCACCTTGGTCTGTAAGCCGTAAGAACTTGGCCAGGCGAATGATGGCCATCTTGTCTCTAACGGTTCTCTGGCGTTTCTTGAATTCAATGCCCACCTTACGGAAGTCCTGCTGAACGATCTGCACCTGGCTGAAGTGACCGATATCCTTCAGGCGGATCATGTGACAGATCCTGTCAAGCAGGTACAGCTTGCCCACGGCCACATCCACCGGCTTACGGCGCTTGCTGTTAATTTGACCGGTTGCCCGCATGATGTCTCCAAAACTGTAATGGTCAGCCAGCACACAATATATGTATGGGTCAGGTCTCCCCATGGGCGCATCGTGGTAATAGCCAAAAAAAGGTGAGGTGGATTCCAGCACACAGGTGTTGCCGGAGGTCATTTCAGGTTCAAGCGTGCTCAGGGGCTCCTCCTTGACAAGTTTAGAATAATACTCCAGTATCACGGGCTTTTCCATGCTTTTCAGATTTACGGTTGGCAGCCTAAATTTACAACAAATTCTGGAAATCCGCAAATCGACACCCGCCGCCCTTAGCCCAAAACAGCCTTTCCCTGTGTATGTTAAGTTTTGATAAGGGCTCATCCGGCAAAAATAAAATTACTGTATCTTTGTACCTCTTTTTTCAGTCTTGAGGCTGTCTGATGGCCTCAAAACATTATCAGTCAACTTTGTAGAAACATCAATTTTCAATAACCAGTTTTTTTCATAAAACAGATTTTAAGATGGCAAATCCGAGTAAGAAGGTGTACTTTTTTGGCGGCCAAAAGGCCGATGGAGACGCAACATTGCGCAATTTGCTGGGTGGCAAGGGAGCCAACCTGGCGGAAATGGTCAATATAGGGGTTCCCGTCCCTCCGGGCTTCACCATCACCACCGAGGTGTGTACCCTGTTTAATGAAAAGGGGTATGATTTCGTGGTGAATGAGATCAAAAAAGAGGTGGAAGAAAACATGCGGCGGGTAGAGCAGGAGATGAACGCAGGTTTCGGGGACAAGGAAAACCCCCTGCTCATGTCGGTCCGTTCAGGTGCCAGGGCCTCCATGCCCGGTATGATGGATACTGTCCTCAACCTGGGCCTCAATGAGCAAACCCTTGAAGGTCTCACCAGGAAGACCGGCAATGAGCGTTTCGTTTGGGATTCATACCGCCGGTTCATCCAGATGTATGGTGATGTGGTGATGGGGATGAAATACCTTCACAAGGATGATGAAGACCCCTTCGACGTGATCATGGATCAACTAAAAGAGGAAAAAGGGGCTGAAACCGACCAGGAGCTCACAACGGATGACCTGAAAGTTTTGGTAAAACGTTTCAAGGCGGCCGTGAAGGAAGAGACAGGCAAGGATTTCCCGGACGACCCCTGGGAGCAGCTCTGGGGTTCGGTAATGGCCGTGTTCGAGTCATGGAACAACCCGCGCGCCACCTATTACCGCACAAAGTACAATATTCCGGCCGAATGGGGCACCGCCGTCAATGTGCAGGCCATGGTCTATGGCAACATGGGCGATACCTCTGCAACAGGTGTGGCCTTCACCCGCGATGCGGCCACCGGCGAGAAGATCTTCAATGGGGAGTACCTGGTGAATGCCCAGGGCGAAGACGTGGTAGCAGGTATCCGAACCCCACGTCAGATCACCAGGGAAGGCTCACTGCGCTGGGCCAGGTTGCAAGGCGTGAACGAAGAAGAGCGACTGGAGACTTATCCCTCGCTGGAGGAGCTCTTCCCGGAGCTCTACAAGGAGCTGGACAAGCTGCAGAATAAACTGGAGATGCACTACCGCGACATGCAGGATGTGGAGTTCACCATCCAGGAGGGCAAGCTCTGGATGCTGCAGACCCGTAATGGCAAGCGCACCGGTCCGGCCATGGTAAAGATCGCCATGGACATGCTGCAAGAGGGAGTGATCAACCAGGAAGAGGCCCTGCTGCGCGTAGAGCCTGGCAAACTGGATGAGCTCCTTCACCCCGTATTTGACCTCAAGGAACTGGAAAAGGCCAATATGCTGGCCAAGGGCCTCCCGGCTTCTCCCGGGGCGGCTACCGGACAGGTGGTCTTCTTTGCCGACGATGCCGCCCAGTGGGCTGCTGATGGTAAGAAGGTGATCCTGGTCAGGGTGGAGACTTCTCCCGAGGACCTGAGCGGTATGGACGCTGCCGAAGGGATCCTTACAGCCCGTGGCGGGATGACATCCCACGCCGCCGTTGTGGCCCGTGGCATGGGTAAATGCTGCGTATCGGGCGCCGGCGCCGTGAAGATCAGCTATAAAAAGCGTACCATGACCATCGACGGTAAGGAGTTCCGCGAAGGCGACTTTATCAGCCTGAACGGCACCACCGGGGAGGTGTTCGAAGGCAAGGTGCAAACCGTGGACCCCGAAATGAGTGGTGATTTTGCCGACCTCATGGAGCTGGCTGAAAAGCACACGCGCATGTCGGTTCGCACCAATGCGGATTCACCCAAAGATTCCAGGGTAGCCCGAGAATTTGGCGCCAAGGGGATCGGCCTCTGCCGTACCGAGCATATGTTCTTCGAAGGGGTGCGCATCAAGGCCATGCGTGAAATGATCCTGGCCAAGGATGAAACAGGGCGTCGCAAAGCCCTTGACAAGCTGCTGCCCATGCAGCGGGAAGACTTTGAAGGGATTTTTGAAGCCATGCAGGACCTCCCCGTGACCGTGCGTCTGCTCGATCCGCCCCTGCACGAATTCCTGCCCCACGAAGAAGCCAACCAGGAAGAGATGGCCAGGGAGATGGGCATTACACGTGATGAGGTGAAAGCCAGTGTGGATGCGTTGCACGAGTTCAACCCCATGCTGGGTCACCGCGGATGCCGCCTGGGCAACACCTACCCTGAGATTAGTGAGATGCAGACGCGGGCCATCATTGAGGCCGCCCTTAACCTGAAGAAGAAAGGGATCAGGGCCATCCCCGAAATCATGATACCCCTGACGGGGACAGAACCGGAGTACAGCCTCCAGGAAGAGATCGTCCGCAACACCGCAGAGCAGGTCTTTGAAGAGTATGGCGACAGGGTTGAATACCTGGTGGGAACCATGATCGAGATTCCCCGTGCCACCCTGGTGGCCGACCAGATCGCCAAAAAAGCGGAGTTTTTCTCCTTTGGCACCAACGACCTCACCCAGATGACCTTTGGCTATTCCCGTGACGACATCGGTAACTTCCTGCAGATTTACATCGACAAGGGGCTGCTGAAAAATGACCCCTTCCAGGTTCTTGACCAGGAAGGCGTGGGACAATTGGTGGAACTGGGTGTTGAACGTGGCCGCCAGGGACGCGCCGACCTGAAGATCGGCATCTGCGGCGAGCACGGAGGAGAGCCCAGCTCAGTGGAGTTTTGCCACAGGGTCGGGATGGACTATGTAAGCTGTTCGCCGTTCCGCGTACCCATCGCCCGCCTGGCTGCGGCACAGGCTGCCGTGAAAGAGAAGTCGGGCGGAGACGGCTACAGCACCAACTAATACCTAAGTCAATGCGGCTGTGCCGGTCATTTTGCCGGCCAGTCAGCCTTGATGGGGATGGGGCGCATTTGGACGGAAAAAATGTTGAGTAGCCTTATTAGCAGGCAGGGATCAGCAGAAGAGGTCCGGATGGTGCTCCCGGAGAAATGCCAGGGAGTGTTTCATCTCATCCACCATCACCTTGTCATCCTTCACGAAGGCCACTTTCTTTCGAAACATCACCAGTAGCGAACACAGCACCGGTGATGTTTTTTCTGTATCGCGAAAACCCATGGCCTGGGAGGCGGTCATCAGCTCGATGGCCAGCACCTTTTCCAGGTTTTCCATCACCTGGAAGGCCTTCACTGCACCATTGGCCCCCATGCTCACATGGTCTTCCTGGCCCTGCGAAGATTCAATGGAATCCACCGAAGCGGGCGTACAGAGCTGTTTGTTCTGACTCACGATGGATGCTGCCGTATATTGCGGGATCATGAAGCCGGAGTTCAATCCGGGATGGGCCACCAAGAAGGAAGGCAGTTTTCTGACCCCTGAGATGAGGCGGTAAATGCGGCGCTCGCTGATATTGGCCAGTTCGGCCAGGGCGATGGACAGAAAATCCAGTCCCAGCGCCAGGGGTTGTCCATGGAAGTTACCGGCCGACAGGATCAGGTCATCATCGGGAAAAAGGGTGGGATTATCGGTCACTGCATTCATTTCGTTGATGAACACGCCAGCTACATAGTCGATGGCGTCCTTGCTGGCCCCGTGTACTTGTGGCATGCAGCGGAAGGAGTAAGGGTCCTGCACGTAATTGCGCTTCTCCTGCATCAGCTGGCTGCCCTCAAGGAAGCGCCTGATGTTGCGGGCTGTCTCCAGTTGTCCCCTGTGATGACGAACCCGTTGCACCTGGTCAAAAAAAGCCTCCATGCGCCCCATGAAGGCCTCCAGCGACATGGCGCCAATCAGGTCGGCCCAGAGCGATAACTCAAAGGCGCGATGCAGGATATAGGTGCCGTAGGCGGCCATGAACTGGGTGCCGTTAAGCAAGGCCAGCCCTTCCTTGGCTGCCAGCTCCAGGGGTTGCCAGCCCAGTGCATCCAGGACTTCCATGGCGGGCCTTTTGCGCCCTTTATAGACCACCTCCCCCAAGCCCAGCAATGGCAGGCTCAGGTGAGCCAGCGGAGCCAGGTCGCCTGACGCACCCAGGGATCCCTGCTGGTAAACGACCGGATAGACCCCATGATTATAAAAATCGATCAGGCGATCCAGGGTAAGCGGCCGAATGCCTGAATGGCCCAGGGAAAGCGACTGGATCTTGAGGAAGAGCATCAGCCGCACGATCTCTTCAGGAAGCTCATCCCCCATCCCACATGCGTGCGACATCACCAGGTTACGCTGCAACACACCCAGGTCCTCCAGGGAGATGCTGTGGTTGCATAAAGAACCAAAGCCGGTGGTGACACCGTAAATGGGTGCTTCATTGCGCTCAATGCGATCGTCCAGGTACTGACGGCACCTGGCAACGCATTCCCGCGAGGAATCCGATAAGGTCAGGTGCAGCTGATTCTTCACCACCTTGGCTACAAGGTCAAAATCAATGGGTTCGGGCGACACATGATGGGTTTCCATTCAGGTAGACTTTAATGATTTCCTTTTTTATATTGGGAATGGCGGCAGGAAGGCCCTCCCCGGTCCTGGGGATTTATGCCCTTGACATTTGCGGATCTGAAGCTTTCAAATGTCCGCAGACCTGGACGCCTCCCCTGCCTGGGGCCCATTCAGCGCTCAATGTATTTCATCAGCACATCACTGATCTGTTCCAGCATCAGCTCCTGCTGGTCCCCGCTACGCATATCCTTCAGCGAAAAAACCTGCCTCTTCATCTCCTCTTCGCCGGCCATCAAAACAAAGGGGATGCTGTTTTTGTCGGCATACTGCATCTGCTTCTTGAGCTTGGCCGGCTCCGGGTACATCTCACATTGCACGCCGATGGAGCGCAGGTTCTCCAGTGCCGGAAGGCAGTAATTCCTTTCCTTCGGACCAAAATTGATGGCCAGCAGCTGGCTGAAGGTACCCGTGATATCCGGAAAGCGTTCCAGGGCAAGCATCACATCATAAATCCTGTCGGCACCAAATGATATTCCCACTCCAGACACGTCATTCAGCCCAAAAATGCCGGTCAGGTCATCATAGCGACCCCCCCCGCAGAGGCTTCCCATTTCCACATCCAAAGCCTTGACCTCAATGATGGCCCCGGTATAATAGTCCAGTCCCCTTGCCAGGGAAAGATCCAGGACGAGTTCACAATGCAGGGGAGTCACTGCAATGATGTCCAGCATTTCCCGAACCTCCTCAACTCCCCTGGTGCCCGTTTCCGAATCTTTCAGCAGGTCGCTGAGAAACGCCATTTTTTCATCGTTGGATCCGGACAATTGCAGCAAGGGGTTCAGTTTCTCCAGGGCCTCCACAGTGATTCCACCGCGGGCAAGCTCATCCAGCACCTGGTCAAGTCCCACCTTATCCAGCTTATCAATGGCCGTGGTAATCAGGCCCATCTTATGGGGAAACCCAATGTATTCAGCCACCCCGGCCAGGATCTTTCGATTATTCACCAGTATCCTCACATCGATATTGAGCTGCGAAAAGACCTTGTCAATGATCTGAAAGAACTCCGCCTCGTTGAACAGTGAGTCGCTGCCAATCACATCGGCATCACATTGAAAGAATTCACGGTACCGCCCCTTTTGTGGTCTGTCGGCCCGCCAAACAGGCTGCATCTGGTAACGCTTGAACGGAAATACGATGTGGTGCTGGTGCTGCACCACATAGCGGGCAAAGGGGACCGTCAGGTCGTAACGCAGGGCCTTGTCGCTGATGCGTGCAGCAAGGCGCTGGGGGTTTTTGCTCTGCCACTCAGCGTCATCCACCTTTGAGGGAAAATCCCCGGAATTCAGCACCCTGAAAATTAGCCTGTCCCCCTCCTCACCATACTTCCCGGTAAGGGTGGACAGGTTCTCCATGGCAGGTGTTTCGATGGGACGAAATCCGTGCATCCGGTAAGTCTCCCTGATGGTGTCGAAAATCAGCTCCCTGCGCGAAATCTCCAGCGGGTCAAAATCCCTGGTGCCTTTGGGTATGCCTGGTTTGTCTTTGGCCATAGTCATTGATTTTTCTGTCTTCAAACGATGTTCACCTTTCCGGTGCCAAGTCCTGCATACTGGCCCGGATGAGCCACAAAAATAAAGCTTTTCGGGTAATCCACGCATGACCATCAGCGCCATAAGATATTTTAATCCACACTTGGCCTGGTCAAAAAACTTCCTTAACTTTGCAGGGATGTTTGGCCTTACACTTATAATGATAGGTATAGATTTATAAGGTTTTGCAGCTTAAACATAATTTAAGACAGAAGGCCGGTTTTCAGCACACCAATCAACTTCCCTGATGACAGGTATTATTTTTTCTTTGGTGCTCATTTATTAACGCTTCATTGACATGCATGTAAAAAAATCCAGCGGCCTGGTCCGCATAGGTGTTTTTTATGACGGGAACTACTTTCTTCACGTAAGCAACTACTACAATTATGTCCACGGGCGCAAAAAACGCCTGAGCATAGCCGGACTCCACGAGTTCATACGGCAACAGGCAGCCATTGGCGAAGGGGTTGAGCCCCAGTTGTGCCGCATCACTGATGCCCACTATTTCAGGGGCCGTGTCAGTGCCCAGGAGGCTGCGCAACGGGGCAGCCAATTGTATTATGAACGGGTTTTTGACGACATCCTCATGTCGGAAGGCCTGGTTACGCATTACTTCCCCATCAAGAGCTTCCACGGCAAGCGGGAGGAAAAGAATGTGGATGTTCACCTTGCCCTGGAGGCGATTGACATGGCGGCATGTGGCAAGATGGACGTGATGGTGCTCATCGCATCCGACGGGGACTTTGTTCCCCTGATCAGAAAGATTAACGCCATGGGCATACGGGTGATGCTGATCAGCTGGGACTTCGAGTTCACCAACGACGAGGGGCAGAAAATGGTCACCAAAACATCCCAGGCCCTCATCAAGGAGGTAAGCTACCCACTCCAGATGCACGAAATGATCGACAGCCGCCAGGGCAGCATCGATCCCCTGCTGGTGAACCTGTTTGTGCAGGATGACAGCCAGAGTGTGGACCGTGGCAATGAGAGCGTGAATGAGGAGGTGCAGGAGGGTGAGATCCTAAGCCTGAAAAACGGCTACGGCTTCATCAAATACCCCAACAACAACCTCTTTTTCCACTATACGGATGTGGAGAACGTCGACTTCAACGACCTGATCACAGGGGATACAGTCATTTTCACCGTTGAAAGGAAATTCAACGGCCAGGAAGTGGCCAAAAATGTGCGTAAGGTCCGGTAGCCAAACCACGGGCAAAGGGTTTAAAGCCGGTCGCGCAGATCGGTCAATCGTTTAATCATCCCAGGCTTATCCTTTGATTACCGCCAGGGGATGCAATTCCACCAGGACTTCCACCAGGTCATCTTGCAGCTCCATCACCTGCGATATATCCTTATAGGCGCTGGTGGCCTCTTCCAGGTCGCGCTGGCTGCGTATGGCGTGCAGGATTCCCTTCTCTTCCAGCTTCCTGACCTCTTCCGACAGGTTTAGTGTGCGGATGGCCTCTTTACGCCCCATGGTCCGCCCGGCACCGTGCGAACAGCTTTCAAAGCTGTCCTTGTTCCCCTTCCCCTTCACAATATAGCTGTTGGCGCCCTGGCTGCCGGGAATGATCCCGATGGTATCCTGATCGGCTTTGGTGGCCCCTTTTCGGTGGACGACCACATCCTGACCAAAATGATTTTCAAAGGCCGCATAATTGTGGGCGATATTGATCATGGGGGCAAAACGGAAATCCTTTCCGAAAAACGATTTGAACACGTCCAGGGTATTATCCATCATCAGCTTGCGGTTGGCGAAGGCAAAATCAACACAATAATTCATCTCGCGGATGTATTGCTGGCCAGCCTCGCTGTCCAGCGGCAGGTAAGCCAGCTGGTGGGAACGGGGCACCGGACTGTTCCATTCAGCATTTAACTTGGTAGCCAAACGGTTATAATGATCGGCCACCTGCTTGCCTATGTTTCGGCTACCCGAATGGATCATGATCCATATTTGTCCGTCTGAACCCTTCTGCACCTCAATGAAATGATTTCCCCCGCCGAGGGTGCCCACCTGGCGTGTGGCACTCTTGTACTCGCGCCGCACCACGGGCATGGGACGATCTTCGTCCACCGGCGGCATCCTTTCCGGATCCTGGCCGTGTTTATGGTGCCGGTGTCCGAGGGGTATGCGCGAACGAACGGCCGAAAGCAGCTTACGCAACTGGGGTGCCGTGATCTCCGTGAGTGAGGTCTGTACCGCACACATGCCGCAACCAATATCGACACCCACCGCGTTGGGGACAATCACCTCCCTGGTTGCCATCACCCCCCCTATGGGCATCCCAAAGCCCTGGTGACAGTCAGGCATCAGGGCAATGTGCTTTACGGCGTAAGGGAAATTCGCCAGGTTCCGGGCCTGCTCCAGGGCACCACTTTCCACCTCATCAAGCCACATCTTGATGGGAAGCTTCTCCGTTTTCAACTCTTTTTGCATATCATCCTGGTAGATTGTAAGGACAAAAAAACACATTTTCCGCTGATCCGCCAAATCGGGCCGCTACACTACCCTCCCAAATGACCTCAATGAACACCTCTGCAGCCGAACCAAGTGCGCAAGGCAACAACCATCCCGTGTCCACGCTGCATCCACCGGTCGAAACCCAACTGGCCCGTCAATGCCTGCCAGTAACGATAAAACCGGCAGGGACTTAGCCGGCGCGTGGGCCAGGGAATGTAACAGGGCGTAACAAAAGCGCTCCCCGGAGGCGATAATGTGTATCTTTGCAAAAAAATTATCTCATGGCACTAAATTGTGGAATTGTGGGACTGGCGGGATGCGGCAAGACCACCCTTTTTCATTCTTTGTCGCGCGGACGCAGCACGGCTTCTGAGGCAGTTGGACGTACCAACCTGGGACAGATCGAGGTGCCTGACCCAAGGCTTGACGCCATTGCAGCCATCGTCAAACCGGCAAAAGTGGTGCCCACCACCGTGGAGATCGTCGACATCCCGGGACTGACAAAGGGGGGCAGCAAGATGAAGGGAGGGAACCAGTTCCTCTCCGATATCCGGCAGTGTGATGCCATCATTCACGTCCTGAGGTGTTTCGACGACGATACAGTACCCCACATGGAGGGTTCGGTCAACCCTTTGCGCGACAAGGAGATCATTGACCTGGAGCTCATTACCAGGGACTGGGAAACAGTGGACAAAAAGCGTGACCGCCTCCAAAAAGTAGCCGCCGTGGGCGACAAGGAGGCCAAACGGGGTACCGACATCCTCGGTGCCCTGATAGAACACCTGGAAAACGGGGAGCCCGCCCGCACCTTCCAGATCCAGGAGCTGGACCAGAAATATATCGACGACTGTTTCTTGCTGACCGTGAAGCCGGTTATCTACGTGTGCAATGTGGATGAGGCATCGGCAGCCAAAGGCAACCGTCACGTGGAGCAAATGCTGCCCGTCCTGGACAAGGAAGGGCGCGAGGTACTGGTGGTGGCTGCATTGGCCGAGTCGGAGATCGCCACCCTGGAAGACGAAGAAGACCGCCGGGAGTTCCTGGGGGACCTTGGACTGGAAGAGCCGGCAGTGAACAAACTGATCCGTGCAGCATACAAGACCCTGCGCCTGAACACCTTCTTCACCTTCGGACCCAAAGAGGCCCGTGCGTGGACTATACGACAGGGCACCGCCGCACCCCAGGCCGCCGGCGTGATCCACTCCGACATGGAACGGGGCTTCATACGGGCCGAAGTGATGAAGTCGTCCGATTTCCTTGAACTGGGCTCGGAACACGCCTGCAAACAGGCAGGCAAATTCAATATCGAAGGAAAGAACTACATCGTGCAGGACGGCGACATCTTTCACGTGCGCTTTAACGTGTAAGCCCTACTTCTCGAAAAAGTCCTGCAATGAGTCAAGGTAGGACTCCTTCCAACCCACCAGCATGTTTTCATAGGCTTCCGGCGGAATGCCGGTATGCTCAATCCTGATCTGCGTATGCGCCTTGTCGGGGGTGAGACTGATGCGAACATCCGAAACGTGGTCTTCTCCAAAGAACCATTTCTGATGAATGGATCTGCTGGGTTCAAAAGCAAGGTTTTCCCCCGTGATGTGCCCATCCAGCATGGTGAATGCTGAACCGGCCTCCTCACTCATCACCGCGGGCTCCCCGCTCCAGAGCTCAATGGTGAACGGGTTTACCAGCGCACGGTAAACTTCTTCGGGTGTCGCCTTGATCTTACGATACAATGTGATGGTTTTCATGAGTGTTTCTTTTACCTCCTGGCAGGCGTCTTACCCCGCCTGGCCGCAGACTTGAACCGCCTGGCAGAAGCCTTGACCTGTCTGGCAGGAGCCTTGACCTGTCTGGCAGGAGCCTTGGCCCGCCTGGCAGGAGTTTTTACCCGCATGGCTAAAACCTTGATCCGCCTGGCAGTGGCCCCTGCCTGCCATGTGAGGGTGTGTGTTACTGTTTTTTCTTTTCCAGGACGAATGCTGACAGGGACGGGACGTAGAGTTTCATCTCCCCCTGGCCCTGCCCGGTGCTGCCGGCATGGTAAGTCAGGCCCTCATCCAGGCGTCCCTGGCCACCAAAGGCTTGTGCGTCGGTGTTGAGCAGCACATGGTAATCTCCTGCCGGCACGCGTAAGGGGTAATCGGTGTATGAACGAAACGGACTGAAGTTAAACACAAAAACGTGGTGGCCCCGGCCAAAGGCCAGTACCTGGTCCGAAATATGTTCCTTGTAAAGGGGCAGTTGTTTATGACTCAACAAGCCGTGCTGACGGAAAAGGCCGACCATCTCGCGATCGAACCCGGCAAGAAAGTGAAAACGCAGCGAATGATCATCCACCAGGCTCCACTGACGACGCGCGTAATGATAGGACCAGTTGTTGTGGGCATTGGGAAAGTCAATCCATTCAGGGTGCCCGAACTCATTGCCCATGAAATTCAGGTAGCCGTCACCCGCGGTGGCCAGGGTGATCAGCCTGATCATCTTATGCAGGGCCATGCCGTTCTCCACCACCAGGTTCGGGTGATCCCTGTGCATATCCACATACATCTCCTTATCCATCAGCCAGAAGATGATGCTCTTGTCTCCCACCAGGGCCTGGTCATGCGACTCGGCATAATGCACGGTTCTCTCTTCGGGACGCTTACCCTTCAGCTGGTAAAACAGGTCGCCAACGTGCCAGAAATCCACTTTCTTCTCTTTGATGGTGCGAATCCAAAAATCGGGTACGCCCATGGATAAGCGGTAGTCGAAACCGATGCCTCCCAGGGCCTCCGGTGCCGCCAGGCCCGGCATGCCACTCATCTCTTCGGCCACGGTGATGGCCCCGGGGTGGTATTCGTGGATCAGCTTGTTGGCCAGGAAGAGATAGACGATGGCGTCCTCGTCCTGGTTCAGGTTGAAATACTGGTCGTAGGACATGAAATCGGCTCCCAGTCCGTGGTCCAGGTAAATCATGCTGGTGACCCCATCGAAGCGGAAGCCATCGAAGCGAAACTCTTCCAGCCAATAGCGGCAGTTGGAGAGGAGGAAGTGCAGCACTTGGTCCTTGCCGTAGTCAAAACAGCGGCTGTCCCATGCCGGATGCTCCCCCCGGGGACCGTCATGAAAAAACTGGTAATAGGTGCCGTCGTAGCGGCTGATCCCTTCCACCTCATTCTTCACGGCGTGGGAGTGTACGATATCCATGATCACCCGGATACCCCGCCCGTGGGCATCGTCCACAAGGGCTTTGAGTTCTTCAGGGGTGCCAAAGCGGCTGGAGGCGGCAAAGAAGCTGCTCACGTGGTAGCCGAAGGAGCCGTAGAAGGGGTGCTCCTGGACGGCCATCAGCTGTATGGTATTGTATCCGGCCTGTTCAATGCGTGGCAGGACATTCATGCGAAACTCCTCCCAGGTGCCTACCCGGTACGCTTCGGTGGCCATCCCGGCGTGGGACTCGTAGATCATTGGATTCACCGGGGGCTCGGTTGGCCTTTCATGCTGCCAGTGGTAAGGCTCCGGTGGATCCCAGATCTGTGCATTAAAAACCAGGCTGTGGGGATCCTGCACCACCCTCCTTGCCCAGGCAGGAATCCGCTCGCCCGAACCACCATCCCAACAAATAAGCAGCTTGTAAAGGTCCCCGTGCTTCAGGGCATCCGCCGGCAAGGTCAGCTCCCAGTGGCCTTCGTCCATGCGGCGGAAGGCATGGCCCTCCTCCGCCTGCCAGTGGCTTCGCTCACACAGCAAATAGATCTTCGCAGCGTTGGGGGCCCATTCGCGAAACACCCACCCCCCTTCCCCATCCCGGTGCAGGCCAAAATAATGGTGGCCCATGGCAAAATCCGCCAGCGTGCCCGTGGTGCCCACCAGTTGCTTCTCTTTGTCATACGCCTTGCGCAGCCGGCCCGTGATGGTGCGGGCATGGGGCATCAGGAAAGGATCGCGTCGAACATAATCGGGAATGAACATATTCTGTGTCTATTTAGGATGATGGGAGTGAACGCCGCCTCCAGCAGGGATTACCAGAAGCAGGCAAGCTGCAGGGTGTCTGCGGGAAAGAGCACGGCCAGCCGCGCTGGACGGCAGCGTGCTGGTTCCGTCAATGAACCTGGAGCTTCTCCACAAAAACATGTCTCGTGGTGAAAACCTGCAATACGTAAATGCCCGGAAGCAATGAAGAGCTGTCCACTGTCAGCTGATGGGATCCGGATGCTGTTTTCCTGAGAACCAGCCTGCCAGCCAGGTCAAGGATGAGTACTTCCTGCATGGGACTGTCAGACTGCAGGCTGAATTGCTTGCCGGCCGGATTGGGGTACAGGACCAAACCCGGACCTTCACTGATTTCGTCCACCTGCACGGCAAACTCAAACATGGCCGTCAGAAGCACATCTGATGCCGGCATTTCGTAGCCAAAGCTTTCCTGGTCGCTGATTACCGCGTCCCCCTCACGCCACTCCAAAAAGACGTGATCCTCACTGGCCGTGGCAGTGACCTGCACCATCTCACCAGCCTCATACTCACCTGCCCCTTGCACCGTACCACCCTCTTCGGGAGAGGCCTCCAGGCTGAGGACAAAGAGCCCGGGAGCACTCTCTGCAAAGGTGGCCGTGACCTCCTTGTGGCCATCCATGGTCAGCTCCAGTAGGCTCTCGCTGCCCTCCAGGTCGCCCGACCAGTGTTCAAACTGCCAGTCAGGATCCGCAATGGCCTCCAATGTCAGTGTCGTGCCCTCCGCCACTGTGACGGGCCCGGTATATTGCACCCCGTCCACAAGGACCTGTCCCTCCCCCTCAATGGTGATGTCAAGGGTATACTCCTGGGTCTCAACCACACCCAGGCTACCATCGATCCGGAGGTTCTGGGCGTAGATCTCTGCATCACCGCTGCGATCGTCGCCCCAGGCAAAGGCCCATTGACCTTCGTGGAGGACAGCCATGTCCAGGTGGGTCTTGCTGGAAGGCACCGAGCTCACGTAAACGCTTCCTTCGGCCCAAACAGCTTCCCCCTCGCTGTCAAGACGCACGGCCTGCAGGCTATAATCTGTCGCACTCAGTTGGGTATCGTAGATCAGCACCTTATCCTGTCCGGTGGGGAGAAGGTATTGCGGACTAACGGGGTGGGCGCCAAGGGGAATCAGGGTGCTGCCCTGATCCCCCCAGAGGAGATCGCCTCCGGGCGATACCTTTTGGGCATAAATGCCGGTGAAATTCTGATCACCGGTGACTTCGCGCCAGTAAACGTAAACGTGATCGTCTCCCCCGGGACTGGCCACCTGGGGGTAGAACTGGTTGTTGCCGTGGTTACCGGATAAGATCACCCCGTTTTGTTCAAACTGGATCTCACCCTCCGCATTCACGTGTTGCATACGGGCCGTGGCGGCAGTTCCCGACATGGAGTATTCGTGCCAGGCGATGTACAGACCCTCGTCGCCGTCCCCCGCCATGGAGAGGATCTGGGTGTGTGCCGTCATCAGGCCCAGGTCGTATACAACGGTCGGTTCGTCCCAGGCGGGGTCACCGCCGGGCCCAAAGCGCTGAAGGTGGATGTAGCGGTCCGGTGCCCAGGGCATCCCTTCGTCATAATAATACTTCATCAGCACGTCGTCGTCGCCCACTGGGATCATCTGTGGCCAGCTGAGCTGATCACTGACACTAAGCGTGATGCCCCATTCGCCCCACTCCTTGGTTCCATCGGGTGAGAGCTTCTGCATCACGATGTCGCCTTCGGACTGCCAGGCGAAGATTGCATTATTTGCCGCCGTGACCGTCACGATGGGTGAGGCCACAAAGCCGGGGCCGGTGGACAGCTGGATGCCATCCTCTCCCCACACGAAGCTGCCATCGGGAGCCATGCGGTAGGCAAAAATGTTGTTGTCGCCCGTGCGAACATCCTGCCATACCATGATGGCATGGTCCTCGTGGTCGGCGGCCACATCCCAGTCGGTGAGCCAGGTCATGGAGGGGTGGTCACTCACCAGGATGCCATCCTCATCCCACTGCGCATGCCCTTCGTGGTCCAGACGCTGGAGGTAGACGTGGTATAGGTTGCCCGGCACCACGGAAAAATAGCCCACATAGTAATTGCCCTGTGGGGATACCACAATTTTAGGAATGGTCTGTTCGCCTCCCATGTCGGTGATGGGCAGGTTGGATGCTGCATCATCGCTCCATTGGGCCAGGATCGAACCTGCAAGCAGAAGCAAAAAGATTGTCAGGAAGTGTTTCATTGTGTTCATCATGTTGAAAAAACCGTTAGCATGAGACGGACACCTTCAAGTCATCCGGAGGTCAAAAGACTGCCGCAGCGAGCGAATTAACACCGGCTGAATGGAAAACCCGTTGCTTAAAGGCAAACCGCCGAAGCCGTCAAAGTGTGCCAGCAAAAAAGATATCTAAAGATACACATCATTTCACTTCTTTCAAGAAAAAAAAATCAACAAAGCAAATTGCTTATATTTGTCTTGTTAACGGACTCAGGTGTCAACAAGATTTCCCAATTCAATGCAAAACAATCTGCACATGGCTTCACACAGATCGTTTACCCGGAGCTGGGGCCTTCTGGCCCTCTTTTTTTTCGCTTCATTTACTTACGCACAGGAACCCGACATAGAGATCGGTGACCAGACGCTTGAACAGGGGTTGCCCATCGAGCCCTATTATTCCTACAGCTATTCCCAAAGTATTTTCCTGCAGGAGGAACTGGACATCCCCGGCAAGCGCATCACAAAAATCGCCTATTATTATGATGGAGGGAGGCAGTGGTCTGACCACATCAATGTATATATGGCCCATACGAGCCAAAGCAGCATCGTTGAATTCCAGGTGGAGGGGCTGATCGAGGTGTATGCGGGAAACCTCGGTGTGATGAATGAGCCGGGGTGGGTGGAGATTCCCCTGATCACACCCTTCGAATACAACAACGAGGACAACCTGCTCATCGCCATAAAAGAGAACACCCCGGGATTCAGGCTGAACTCCCAGTTTTATTCCTCTTCCGCTCCAGGCAACATGAGCATCCTGGCCACCAAGGATGCCAGTCCCCCCTACGACGTCACTGATCCGCCCCTGGACGGCCAAATCCTGGCCTACCGGCCCAACATCAGGCTGTGGTTCGGGGAGATCCCGGATGGGGCAGCCATTGCCGTCGTGCCCTCCCAGCTGTATTTTCAGTACATCC